>JAEWKG010000019.1 GCA_023386135.1 Pseudomonadota bacterium
CCCCCGCGGGGCGCGCACGACGCCTTCGTTCGGCACGCGCGGTTCGTCGAGGCGAACCTCAAGCGCAATTATACGGCGAATTTCGTCCACGGCGTGCTGGGGATGACCGGCTTCCGCCTGATCTACGCGCCGACCATCATTCCGGCTTACCTGCTCGCCATCACCGGAAGCCCCGCTGCAGTCGGGCTCGGCACAGCGCTTCTCCAGCTTGGCGCCACCGTCTCGCCGATCCTGTCGGGCGCGCTGATCGAGCATCGCACCCACATCCTGCCCTATTCGATCCGCGTCGGATCGATGATGCGCGTCGCCATTCTCGGCCTCGCGCTCGCCGGATGGTTCCTCACTGGCCACGTGCTGGTGATCGTCACCCTCGCGCTGTTCCTGTTCCTGGGCTTCTTCAACGGGGCGCAGCGGGTCGCCTTCCAGATGGTGATGGCCAAGGTCATCCCGATCAGCCGGCGCGGGCGGCTGCAGGGCTACCGCAACCTGGCGGGCGGCCTGATCGCCGCGGTGCTGGCGTGGGTCGCGGGCAAGTACTTCATAGCCGATCACTGGCTGGGCAACGGCTATTCGACCACCTTCCTGTTTGCCTTCGCGCTCACCAGCGCGGGCCTCCTGGTGCTGCAGTTCCTGATCCGCGAGCCCCCCGCCCCCGCCTCGCGCCCGGTCATTCCCTTGCGCGAGCGCGTCCGCCAGTTTCCGCAGCTGCTGGAGGATCGCGACTTCGCGCGCTTCATCGGCTCGCAGGCCTGCGCCACCGCGATCCGCATCGGCGGCCCGTTCTGGACCGTCTACGCCGGCCAGCGCCTGGGCATGAGCGGCGCGCTGATCGGCGGCCTCAGCTTCGCGTTCCTCGGCGCAGACACGCTGTCGAACCTCCTGTGGGGACCGATGGGCGACCGCCTGGGCTTCCGCATCGTCTACATCCTATCGCTTGCGCTCGCAGCCGCTGGGGTCGTGTTGCTGATGGCGGCGGACGGCGCGTTGCCGATCTACATCGCCTTCGTGCTGCTCGGCACAGGCGGCTCCGGCTGGATGCTCGCCGCGACCACCATGGTGCTCGAATTCGGCGCGCATGAGGACATTCCCATGCGACTTGCCTTCGTTACGACGGCGGAGGGTGCGGTCGCAGCGATCGGTCCTGTCCTCGCCGGCCTGCTGGTGGCAGCCGCGGGGTTCGAGCCGCTATTTGCGCTGGTGCTCGGCGGCATCGCGATTGCCCTCGCGGTCATGCTCTTCGCGGTGCGCGAACCCCGCCGGAGAGCCTCCGTTTAGAGCTGCGGTTTGGCGTTGCCAAGATTCCGCACCCGCCTGTGAAAAGCTGATTACCCTACGGAAATCGGTCGATTGTTGCTTGACATCGCTCCTTCGCTGCCTTTCAATTTCGAGAAACGGGTATCCGCCGGAAGGTTAGGATTTCAATAGCCCGAAAGTAAGGGGAGAGAGTGATGACCAAGTCGAACTTGCGCCGTTCGTGTGCCTGCGCCGCGCTCGCCGTGGGGCTGTTTTCCAGCAACGCCGCATTTGCGCAGACGGCCCCCGGTACCGATGCCGCGGTCAATGCGGAAGAGGCGCAGGCGCCCGACACCGGCACCTCGGCCCCTGAAATCGTCGTCACGGGTACTCTCATCCGCGGATCGAGCGAGTCCGCCCCTGCGCCTGTCGACGTGATCGGCGCGGAAGAGCTCGCCAAGCAGGGCAGCCCCAGCGTGCTCGAGCTGATCAAGCAGCTGCCGACCTCCAACGGCGTGATCGGCGATGCGAACCAGTTCGACGCCCGCGCCCAGGGCAACGAAGGCGTCGCGTCGGTTAACCTGCGCGGCCTCGGCCCGCAGCGCACGCTCGTGCTCTTCAACGGCAAGCGTATCGTCCAATCAGGCGGCAGCGGCATTCCGATCGTCGATGTCAACATGATCCCCGGTGCCGCGATCGGCCGCATCGAGGTGTTGAAGGACGGCGCGGCCGCGACGTACGGTTCGGACGCGATTGCCGGCGTGGTCAACTTCATCACCAAGACCCAGCAGGAAGGCTTCCTCGCCTCGGGCGACTACCGCTACATCCCGGGTTCCAAGGGCGACTACGGCGGCGCGCTGAGCTTCGGCCACGATCAGGACGGCTTCCGCGTCTTCATCTCGGCCGGGTACCAGCATCGCTCCGAACTGCGCACGACCGACCGCGCGTTCACCGTCCAGCCGTACGAGAACAATCCCCAAGGCGGATACACGGGCGGCGGCAATCCGGGTAACTTCGACTTCAACGGCCCGTTCGTGGGCGGCAACGTGTTCTCCGCCGACCTCGGCTGTACGGCGCTGGGCGGCTTCCGCAGCGTGACCGGATCGACGACCGACCGGTGCTTCAACAATTACGGCCAGTTCGACAACCTGGTGGAGCCGGAAAACCGCTTCCAGGTGTTCATGGACACCGAGTTCGACGTCACCGACAAGCTCACCCTGCGCCTCAACGCGCTGTGGGGCCACAGCAAGACCCGCATCACGACTTCGCCGAGCTACCTGCCCACGCTGCCGCCTTCGGCCAACGCGGCGGGCCTGTTCGTCATTCCGGGCACCAGCACGCCGGTCACCAGCCTGTTCTCCATTCCCTCGTACGCACCGGCGCTGAAGGATTATTGCCGGGTCTACGGCGCTGCGGCGGGCTGTTTGACCGACGCTGGCGGCAATCCGCTCCAAGGCGCCTCGGCATTCCCGGTGCTGTTCCGCCCTGCCCTGCTCGGCGGCAACCCGACCTTCCTTGACGACAACGATCGCGGCTCGGCGCACAGCCCGCGCGTATCCGATGAAATGTTCGTCAGCGCCGAAGCGCGTTACGCGCTGACCGACGACCTCGACCTCACCGGCTCGATTACCTACAGCGAGTACGACCGCCGCTTCGCCGGCACCGATACCTTGGGCGATCTGCTGCAGAACGCCCTTGCCGGTTTCGGCGGTCCGAACTGCCCCTACGCCTCGACCGCTTCGCGCGCGGGGCTGACGCAGGCTCAGCTGGCGGCGCTCGCAGGCACCAACGGATGTACTTTCTACAACCCCTTCTCGACCGCGGTCGCGGTCAACCCTGTGACCGGGCAGGTCAATCCGAACTACGCCGGCAGCCGTTCGACCAATGGGCTGTCAACCGCGCCGGGTGCGGGCCTCATCAACGATGTCGCCACCGTCGACACCTTCTTCCGCCAGGACCTGCGCACCCGTGCGGTCACCACGCAGTGGGTCGGCGACCTGGTGCTGTCAGGCAAGACCGGCATCACCCTGCCGGGCGGCGACGTCGGCTTCGCGATCGGCGGGCAATACCGAAAGAACGACTACATCCGCAGCTACTCGGCGATCAGCAACCTCGACTTCACACCGTGCCCGGGCACTCCGCTCAACCCGGCCGCGACCTGCAACCCGCAGACCGGCGCGGCGGGCTTCCTCGGCACCAACCGCAACGGCCGGACCGGCGGCGACGTGTGGGCGGCCTTTGCCGAGCTCCAGCTGCCGATCACCGACGCGATCGATGCCCAGCTGGCGGTGCGCTACGAAGACTATGGCGGCGCGGTCGGCTCCACGCTCAATCCGCAGGGACGCGTTAAGATCCAACTGACGCCGTGGCTGGCCCTGCGCGGCGGTGCCGGCACCACCTTCCGCGGCCCGCCGCCGCAGAGCCTGGCCGGCAACCTGACCTCGCTGCAGGTGATCGGCACCTCGTTCCGTGCAGTCGACATCAGCGGCAACCCCAACCTCGATCCCGAAAAGGCGACCACCTACAGTGCGGGCGTGCTGCTGGACTCCGGCATGTTCCGGGCGAGCCTCGATTACTTCCGTTACGACTTCAAAGGACCGATCGAGGCCGAACCGCTGGCGGGCATTCTCGCCGCCATGTTCGGCAGCACGGGCGCGGCGAATTGCGGCAATTCCGCCTATGCCGGGCTGCAGGCGCGGTTCACCTTCACCGCCGCGGGTTGCAATATCGCCAACGTGACGCGCGTGCACCTGCAGGCGATCAACTCGGCGAACGTCTCGACCTCGGGCATCGACTTCACCGCCTCGGTGCGGCCGGACCTCGGGGGCAATTTCGGGATCGAGGCGGGCGTGAACGGCACGTACGTCATCGACTACAAGACCGACGACATCACCGTCGAAGGCGTGCTGGTGCAGCCGAAGTTCGACGCGGTCGGACTGCTCAACTTCCAGACCTCGGCCTATCCGCTGCCGCAGTGGAAGGGCTTCGCCTACTTGCAGGGTGAAGCCGGGCCGCATTCACTGCGCCTGCAGTACAACTACATCGACGGC
This sequence comes from Pseudomonadota bacterium, assembly GCA_023386135.1. Taxonomy (GTDB): domain Bacteria; phylum Pseudomonadota; class Alphaproteobacteria; order Sphingomonadales; family Sphingomonadaceae; genus Tsuneonella. The sequence goes on from JAEWKG010000019.1 coordinate 4,284, forward strand.
TACACCGACCAGCGCACGGCCATCTTCACCGGTACCAATAACGCCGGCTCGCTGGCCGGCGCGGCGGTCACCGCGGGCAAGCAGATCGGCAAGTTCGATACGTTCGATGTCACCTATCGCCTCAACCTTGAGTCCACCGGCACGACCTTCTCGCTGTCGGCGCTCAACATCTTCGACAAGGACCCGCCGTTCGCGCGGCTGGACTTCAACTACGATCCGTTCACCGCGAGCCCGCTGGGCTTCACGCTGAAGGCGGCGGTCAGCCAAGCCTTCTGATCGGAGCGCTTCGGAGGGAGAGAGGGCCGGGCACCGCGAGGTGTCCGGCCCTTTCATTTGCGACTGAACACCACGGGGTGTCCGGACGCTTCGCTTTGGCGCCTTCAGCCGACCTCAGGCGGATCGGTCAGCACGCCCGCGCACAGCGTCCAGGCGTAGAGCTTGACCGCCAGCGCCGGATCGGGCTGGCGCGCGGCCCACACGCGCGCTTCATAAGCAGCGTTGAGCGCGGGCATGATCACCTGGCTCGCGACCAGCGGATCGACCGCGCGGACCGAGCCGTCGGCGATCCCATCGGACAGCATCCCCGCAAAGCGGTTGGCGAGGCGATTGGAACGCACCACCACGCTGCCCCGCTCGCCCGCCGGAAGTGCTTGCAACGCAGTCGTGCGCAACAGCGGCATCGGATCGCGGAACTGAAGGTCGATCAGCTCGGCGAGCGCGCTGGCGATGCGGCTCCACCAATCGCCCTCCATCCCGCCCGCCGCTAGTTGCACCGCCGAGAGCCGGTCGTAGCTGCGCTCGAAACATTCGAAGACGAGATCGTCCTTGGCGCTGTGGTGGTGGTAGAAGCTGCCCTTGGTGACATTAAGCGCGGCGGCGATGCGGTTGACCGAGGCCCCGCGGTATCCCCGCTGGTTGATCATCACCGTGGCCGAGCGCAGGAATGCGTCCGCCCCCTCGTCCGCAGTTCGCCAGCCGCCGCTGTCGAGCCCGTGCGGCGCCCAGCCGCAGCCTTGCCCCGCCAGCCCGAGCGCGAAGATGTCGACCAGCCGCGCTTCCAGCCGATCGAAGTCGCGGGTCGAATACCGCAGCGACCACACCGGCCACCAGAACATCGCTTCGAGCAGAATATGTGCCCGCGCGGTGTCGAGCGAGCGGCGCAGCCCGTCGCGCCCCTCGCCGAAGAAGCCGCGCACGTGATCGACCACCCGCGCATACTGCGCCAGCAGCGGTGCCTGCGCCGCTTCGTCGAGGGTGCGGATTTCGCTGAGCGCGGTGATCAGGCCGCGCTCGCCGTCGCGGATGCGCTGGCGCAGGCCGACATGCGCGGATACGAACGCGCGCACCCGCTCGGCCGGCGACGGCTGCTTGGCAGCCTCGCGCGCCGCTTCCTCCAGCCAGTCGAGGGTCGCTTCGTAGACCGCGACGACCAGCTTGTCCTTGCGGTCGAAGTAATAGGTGATGCTGGTCGCGTTGAGCCCGACCGATCGGGCCAACTCGGCAAATGTGGTGCCCTTGACCCCGAGCTCGTTGATCAGCGCCGAGGCGGCGTGGATGACGTCCATCCGCCGCCGCTCGAAGCGCTCGGTCTCCCCCGCCTTGATTTGGGTCTCCTCGCCCATCGCCAAGCTATAGCGTCGCGGTTTCGGTTTCGAACAGCGATTTCAGGTCCTTCTTCAATATCTTGCCGTTGGCGTTGCGCGGCAGGGTTTCCGCGGAGAACAGGATCCGCACCGGCACCTTGAACTTGGCCAGCCGCTCGGCGACCCAGGCCTTGAGTTCTGCCTCGCTAGCGGACGTGCCGGGCGCGAGGTGGACCACCGCCGCGGGTTCCTCGCCCAATTGCGGGTGCGGGATGCCGACCAGCGCCGCGTCGGTCACTGCGGGGTGATCGTAGAGCACGTTCTCGACTTCGGACGAATAGATGTTCTCGCCGCCGCGCAGGATCATGTCCTTGGCGCGGTCGACGATGTAGCAATATCCCTCCTCGTCGAGCCGGGCGAGGTCGCCGGTGCGCACCCAGCCGTCGATGAAGGTCTCCGCGGTCGCCTCGGGCTTGTTCCAGTAGCCCTTCACCACCATCGGGCCGCGCGCGTAAAGCTCGCCCACTTCGCCGGCGGGCAGCTCGCGCGTGCCCTCCTCGTCCATGATCTTGAGGTCGGCGACCGCGACCGGCGGGCCGCAGCTGGTCGGGCGGTTGAGGTAGTCCTCGCTCGAGATGCCGGTGACGGTCGCCATCGTCTCGGTCATGCCCCAGCCGTTGCCGGGGAGCGCGCCGAACTCGTCGCGGATCTTGCGCACCAGTTCGGGCGCCGAGGGCGCGCCGCCATAGGCGATCGCCTCGAGGCTGGAGAGGTCGTAGTTCTTGCGGTTGGGGTGTTCGAGCAGCTGCCACGCGATCGTCGGCACGCCGCCGGTCGCATTGACCTTCTCGCGCTCGATGATCTGCATCGCCTCTTCGGCTTCCCACCGGCGCATGAAGATCGTCTTGGAGCCGCTCGCGACCAGCCCCATCAGGCCTGCGGAACACGCGGTGACGTGGAACAGCGGGATCACGGTCAGCATCGTGCGCGGCTGGGGTTCGGGTATTTCCTCACCCCGCCGCAGAATGGCCACCGCTGCGCCGTAGCCGCTGGAGAAGATGTTGGTCACCAGGTTGCGGTGCGTGCCGAGCGCGCCCTTCGGCTTGCCCGTGGTGCCGCTGGTGTAGAAGATCGTCGCGTCGTCGTCGGACGCAATTTCGACCGCCGGGATGTCGGCGTCGGGCAGGTCCTTCCACGTCGCCGAAGTCCCGATCATCTCCTCCAGCCGCGCCACGGGCGGCGCCAGGTCACCCAAGCAGCGCGCGACGAACACGTGTTGCAGCGACGGAATGTCCGCGGTGTGCGGGGAAATCCGGTCCCACCGCTCGGCATCGGCGATCAGCACAGTGGTGCCCGAATCCGCGAGGCCGTAGGCCATCTCGCCGCCGGTCCACCACGCGTTGAGCGGAACGCAGATCGCGCCGATGGTGACGCAGGCGAAGAAAGCGACCGGCCATTCGGGCAGGTTGCGCATTGCCAGCGCGACCCGATCGCCCTTCTTCACGCCGTTCGCCTGGAGCACCTGGGCGAGCTTTGCGACCGCGCGGTGGAAGGCGGAAAACGTGATGCGCTCATCTTCGTAGATGACGAATTCGCGGTCGCCGTACGTGCGAGCCAAAGCCATCAGCGCACGCAGGTTTTCGGGCGCGTTCTTCCACGTCCGCGTCGGAATCCCGCGGATGTCGACCGTCGCCATCTCGAAGCGCTCGCCCGGCGCGGTCAGGCGCGCTTTGATCTCGTCACGAGTCGCCGCGGGCCAGCCGGCGGGCGGAGTCCAGCCGAGCACCTCGGCCAGGTTGCTATCAGGCATCTGCATCCCTTACGTGTTCTCTTTGCGCGAAGTGTATGGCCATTCACACACCCTTCGCAAGCGCCCATTCCAAATGCTGGTATGGCAGCGGATAGCGGAGAGTGTTTGCCCCCGCCCGAAAGCTGGGTATGGCTTCGGGCAAGACGCGCAGCGGCGCCTCGCGGGAGAGAATCATGCTGGATACGACTGCCTCGGCAGCGCTGGGTTTCGATCAGGATCGTCTCGACCGGATCGCGCCGTTCCTCAAGGCCGCCTACCTCGACAGCGGACGCCTGCCGATGATGCAGCTGTCGGTCGCGCGCGACGGACAGACGGCTTACCGCACGCAGATGGGCACGATGGGCGAAGGGCGCGAGGCGGTGCGAGACGACGCCCTCTTCCGCATCGCCAGCATGACCAAGCCGATCACCTCGATCGCGTTCATGCAGCTGGTCGAACAATGCAAGGTCGCGCTGGAAGAGCCGGTGACCAAGGTCTTCCCCGAGTTCGCCAAGCTGGAGATCTTCGCCGGCGGCGGCAGCCCGCAAGTGCCGTTCTATCCCGGCAAGGCCGCGGGTCCGATGCGCTTCGTCGATCTGATGACCCACATGTCGGGGCTCAGCTACGGCCTGCAGCAGCGCACCAACGTCGACGCCGCTTACCGCGAGAACAACCTCGACATGGCCCGCGCGCACCTCGAAAGCGACGAGTACATCGCGCGCCTCGCCAAGGTCCCGCTCGAATTCAATCCCGGCGAACGGTGGAATTACTCGGTCTCGACCGACGTGCTGGGTGTTGCCGTGGAGCGCATTTCCGGCATGCGGCTGGGCGACTATTTCGAGCAGCACATCTTCGCCCCGCTCGGAATGACCGACACCCGTTTCGGGGTCGCCGAAGGCCAGCAGGACCGGCTGGTCGATGCCTACCAGTACATCCCCGGCAAGCCCGCGAAGATGATCGACGCCGGCAAGACCAGCAATCTCCACCGCCCGGGCAAGTTCGACAGCGGCGGCGGCGGCCTCGTCGGCACGATCGCCGACTACGAGAAGTTCACCGCCATGCTGGTCGGCCGCGGCGAGCTCGACGGGGTGCGCATCGTCAGCCCCAAGACATTGGACCTGATGACCGCCAACCACCTGCCGGGCAATCAGGACCTCACCCAGCTCAGCCAGTCGCTGTTCTCGGAAAGCCAGAACGCGGGCGTCGGCTTCGGGCTCGGATTCGCCTGCATCATCGATCCCGCCAAGACGCTGATGCCGGCGAGCAAGGGCGAATTCTACTGGGGCGGCGCCTATTCAACCGCGTTCTTCGTCGATCCGCTCGAAGGCATCACGATGGTGTTCATGACGCAGGTCTATCCCTCGAGTGCCTATCCGATCCGCCGCCAATTGAAGACAATGATCTATTCGGCGCTCGCCGACAGTCGCGCCTGAGGAGCCGCAAATGACCGATCCGATCTCGTCCCACCGCGACGGCGAAGTGCTCGTCGTCGTTTCGAACAACCCGCCGGTGAATGCGCTCGGCCAGGCGGTGCGCGCAGGGTTGAAGCGCGAAATCGAGGCCGGCCTTGCCGACGGCGGGGTCAAGGCGATCGTGATCCGCTGCGACGGGCGCACGTTCTTCGCCGGCGCGGACATCACTGAATTCGGCAAACCGCCGCAAGGACCGAGCCTGCCCGAAACGCTCGACGCGATGGAAGCGAGCGACAAGCCGGTGGTCGCAGCGATCCACGGCACCGCGCTCGGCGGCGGTTGCGAGGTCGCGCTCGCGTGCCACTACCGCGTCGCGGCGCATGATGCGAAGCTCGGCCTGCCCGAGGTCAAGCTCGGTCTGATCCCGGGGGCCGCGGGCACCCAGCGCATGCCGCGGCTGGTCGGCGCCGAGGCGGCGCTGCCGCTGGTGGTGGGTGGCGATCCGATCTCGGCTGAGAAGGCCAAGGCGATCGGCCTCGTCGACCAGCTCGTCTGCGTTGACACGCTGGAACGCGACGCGGTCGCCTTCGCGCGCACCAAGATCGGCCAGCCGGTCCCGCGCGCCTCGGAAGGCACCAAGAACCAGGACGGGGTGAAAAATCCCGCGCTGTTCGACGATTTCCGCCGCAGCCAGGCGCGCAAAATCCGCGGCTTCGACGCCCCCAACGCGGCGATCGAGGCGGTCAAGGCCGCCGGCGAGCTGCCCTATGCCGAAGGCGTGAAGCGCGAGCGCGAGCTGTTCATGAACCTGATGACCGGCACCCAGTCGGCCGCCATGCGTCATTATTTCTTCGCCGAACGCGCCGCGAACAAGATCGACGACGTTCCCGCCGATACCCCGCTGATCCCGATCAAGAAGGTCGGCATCATCGGCGCGGGCACGATGGGCGGCGGCATCGCGATGAACTTCCTGTCCGCCGGGATCGCGGTGACGATCCTGGAAATGCAGCAGGACGCGCTCGATCGGGGCACCAAGACCATGCGCCGCAACTACGAGAACACCGCCAAGCGCGGCCGCATGACCGACGAGGCAGTCGAGAAGGCGATGGGCCTGCTCTCGCCGACGCTCGATTACAGCGCGCTCGCCGATTGCGACCTGATGATCGAGGCCGTGTACGAGAACATGGACGTGAAGAAGCAGGTCTTCGCCAAGCTCGACGAGGTGGTGAAACAGGGCGCAATCCTCGCCTCCAACACCAGCTATCTCAACGTGGACGAGATCGCGACCGCGACCAAGCGGCCGGGCTACGTCCTCGGGCTGCACTTCTTTTCACCCGCCAACGTGATGAAATTACTGGAGATCGTCCGCGGCAAGGAAACCCGTGACGATGTGCTGGCGACTTGCATGAAGCTCGCCAAGACCATCGGCAAGGTCGCCGCGGTCTCGGGCGTGTGCCCGGGCTTCATCGGCAACCGCATGCTCAGCCCCCGCCAGCAGCAGGCGAACGCGCTGATCATGGAGGGCGCGAACTACTGGGACATCGACGACGTCCTGCTCGAGTTCGGCTTCCCGATGGGCCCGTTCCAGATGGGCGACCTCGCCGGCACCGATATCGGCTGGCACCGCGATCCCACGAAGATCGAGACGATCCGCGACGCGCTGTGCGCCAAGGGCCGGTTCGGCCAGAAGGCGGGCAAGGGCTATTACGACTACGACGAGGCGCGCAATCGCACCCCGTCGGACGAAACCAAGGCGATTATCGCCGACTTCGCCGCCAAGGAAGGCAAGCCGCAGCGCGAAATCTCCAAGGACGAGATCCGCGAGCGGTTGCTCTACCCGATGGTCAACGAAGGCGCGACGATCCTCGACGAGAAGATGGCCCAGCGCGCGAGCGACATCGATGTGGTGTGGATCAACGGCTACGGTTGGCCGCTCTATACCGGCGGGCCGATGTTCTGGGCCGATACGATCGGTCTCAAGACCGTGGTCGAAGGCCTTGAAAAGCATGGCCTTCCGGTAAGCAACTACCTTCGCCGCAAGGCCGACGCGGGCGAGAAGTTCAACTAGCGTGTCCTTTTATCCGTCATCCCCGCGAAAGCGGGGAGCCATCTCGGAACCGGTGCACACTTCACAGCGGTCGTGCATCGCGACACGGCCGGAGATGGGTGCCCGCTTTCGCGGGGATGACGATGGTCGGTGATGCGATGATCGGCGACCATACTCCCGTCATCGTCGGCGTCGGCCAGGTCGTCGAGCGCATCGGCGAGGCGGAGTGGCAGGGCCGCTCCGCCGCCGACCTCGCCGCTTGGGCGGCGGAGCGCGCCATCGCAGACGCCGGCGCGGCGCAGGACCTGAAGCCACTGATCGAGGTCGTCTCCTCGATCCGCACGTTCGAGGATTCCGGTGCAGCGCCCTCGCCGTTCGGCAAACCCGACAAGTTTCCGCTGTCGGTCGCGCGGCGGGTCGGGCTGGCGCCCAAACACGCGATCCTCGAGGCGGTAGGCGGGCAGTCACCGGTGACCGCGCTGGTCGAGATGGCGACACGCGTGGCGCGCGGCGAGATCGCGGCGGGCATGGTGTTCGGGGCGGAGGCGATCTCCAACACCCGCCACCTGTCGGCCCAAGGCGAGACCGGCGAATGGGCCGAGCACGATGAGGGCGAGATCGAGGACCGCGGCTCGGCGCGGATGCTCACAAGGCAGGGGATCGTCCACGGCATCGTCAGCGCCCCGATCGCCTACGCGCTGCTGGAAAACGCCCGCCGCGCGCGCTTGGGCATGAGTCGCGAGGATTATCGCGGGGCGATGGGTGAACTGTTCGCACCGTTCAGCGCGGTGGCGGCGGAGAACCCCTACTCCAGCGCGGCGAGCGACCCGCTCTCGGCGCAGGAGATCGCCACGGTCACGCCGAAGAACCGGATGATCGCCGACCCCTTTCCGCTGAAGGTCGTCGCGCGCGACCAAGTCAATATGGGCGCCGCGATGCTGGTCATGTCCGCCGCCGCCGCGCGCGACGCGGGCATCCCGGAGGACCGCTGGGTCTACATCCACGGCGCGTCCGCAGCAGCCGAGCCCGACATCCTCGAACGCGCCGACCCAGGCGCCTACCCCGCCGCCGAAGCCGCGCTCGATGCGGCGCTGGTCACGGCGGGCAAGAGCGTCGGTGAGGTCGAGGTGCTCGATTTCTACTCGTGCTTCCCCATCGCGGTGTTTTCGACCGCCGTCGACCATCTTGGCCTTAACCAGAGCGACCCGCGCGGCCTGACCGTGACCGGCGGCCTCCCCTACTTCGGCGGCGCGGGCAACGGCTACTCCAGCCACGCCATCGCCAGCGCGGTTGAGCGCCTGCGCACCAAGCCAGGCGCCTTCGGCCTCGTCGGCGCCAACGGCGGCTTCCAGAGCAAGTACGCCGCGCTGGTCCTCTCGACCGCGCCCGCCGCGTTCCCCGGCTGGAGCGAGGCCGTCCAGCACCGCCCGGCCCCGCCCCAACTCGCCGACCTGGTCGAGGGCGACGGGACGATCGAAACCTACACCGTAGTCTATGGTCGCGAGGGCCCGACCTACGCGGTCGTCATCGGCAGCCTGCCCGACGGCCGCCGGTTCATCGCCCGCGGCGACGATCCTGCCACCCTCGCCGCGATGGAAGCGCACGACCCGCTCCACCGCCAAGTGGCGCTTTCCAACGACGGGACACGCAACGCGTTCACACTGCGGTGACCGGCCTTCCACCCTCCGTCGTCATCCCCGCGAAAGCGGGGATCCATCTCCGGCGGCAGGAGCGGGGCCCCCGCTTTCGCGGGGGGTGACGAGGTTGAGTGTAGAATGTAGCTTGGGCGCGAAGGAGTTCCACATGACCGACGCCGCCGCGCATCACGACGAATGGGTGCGCCGCCCCGCCTCCGCTGCTGACGGCACCAACTGCACGCCCGAGCAGTACGCGGCGATGTACCGGCGCAGCATCGACGAAGGCGACGGGTTCTGGCTCGAGCAGGCGCAGCGGCTCGACTGGGCCCAAGCGCCGACCACGGCAGGCAACTGGAGCTTCGATCCGGTCAGCATCAAGTGGTTCGCAGACGGCAAGCTCAACATCTGCCACAACGCGCTCGATCGCCACGTCGCCGCCGGCAACGGCGACCGCTTGGCGCTGATCTTCGAGCCCGACGATCCCGCCGGCGAGGTCCGCCTCATCACCTACGCCGAGCTCCAGGCCGAAGTGATCCGCATGGCCAACACCCTGAAAAAGCTGGGGGTTTCCAAGGGCGACCGCGTGACGATCTACATGCCGATGGTGCCCGAAGGTGCCTTCGCCATGCTCGCCTGCGCGCGCATCGGCGCGGTGCACTCGGTGATCTTCGGCGGCTTCAGCCCCGAGGCGATTGCCGGCCGTATCGAGGACTGCGCAAGCGACTGGATCGTCTGCGCGGACGAAGGCCTGCGCGGCGGCAAGACCGTGCCATTGAAGGCCAACGTCGATGCGACGCTCAGCAAGGTATCGGTCAAGGCGGTGCTGGTAATCCGCCACACCGGCGGCGCGATCGACATGACCCAAGGCCGCGACCACTGGTATCACGAACTGTCGCAAGGCGTCCCCGCCGACTGCCCGTGTGAGCCGATGAACGCCGAAGACCCGCTGTTCATCCTCTACACCTCGGGCTCGACCGGCAAGCCCAAGGGCCTGCTCCACACCACCGGCGGTTACGCGGTGTGGACCGAGACGACCTTCCGCTACGTGTTCGATTACCGCCCTGGCGAAGTCTTCTGGTGCACCGCCGACATCGGCTGGGTCACCGGGCACAGCTATGTTGTCTACGGCCCGCTGCAGAACGGCGCGACCGCGCTGATGTTCGAAGGCGTGCCCAACTGGCCGGACCACGACCGCTTCTGGGCGACCGTCGCCAAGCACAAGGTCAGCATCTTCTATACCGCCCCCACCGCGATCCGCGCGCTGATGCGCGAGGGGAAGGAGCCGGTCGAGCGGCATGACCTCTCCTCGCTCCGCCTGCTCGGCAGCGTGGGCGAGCCGATCAATCCCGAGGCGTGGCGCTGGTATTCCGACACCGTCGGCAAGGGCAAACTGCCGGTGGTCGACACCTGGTGGCAGACCGAGACCGGCGGGGTGATGATCACCACCCTCCCCGGCGCGCACGACATGAAGCCGGGCAGCGCGGGCAAGCCGTTCTTCGGCGTGTGCCCGCAATTGGTCGATGCCGACGGCGAGGTCCTGGAGGGAGCGGCAAGTGGCAACCTGTGCCTCGTGCGCTCATGGCCCGGCCAGGCGCGGACGATCTACGGCGATCACCAGCGCTTCGCCGAAACCTACTTCACCACTTACCGCGGCAAGTACTTCACTGGCGACGGTTGCCGCCGCGACGCGGACGGTTACTACTGGATCACCGGCCGGGTGGACGACGTGATCAACGTCTCCGGCCACCGCATGGGCACCGCCGAAGTCGAAAGCGCGCTGGTGCTGCACGACAAGGTCGCCGAGGCGGCGGTGGTCGGCTACCCACACGACATCAAGGGCCAGGGCATCTACTGCTACGTCACCTTGAACGCCGGCGAGGAGCCCTCCGACGCCCTCGCCGCCGAGTTGCGCCAGCAGGTCCGCACCGAGATCGGCCCGATCGCCAGCCCCGACCACATCCACTTCACCCCTGCCCTGCCCAAGACCCGCAGCGGCAAGATCATGCGCCGCATCCTGCGCAAGATTGCCGAGAACGAGGTCAGTTCCCTGGGCGATGTCTCGACCCTGGCCGACCCGAGCGTGGTGGAGACGCTGATCGAAGGTCGGCTCAACCGGTAGGGCCAACGTGCTGCTTACCCGCGAAGGCCAACCGCTGTTAGAGAGACGAGCCCTCCACACTTTCTCTAGCGGCCGACCAATGCCGGAGGCCGCTGCGGATCGAACGTTTACCGACCTCGTTCTGACAATTACCAACTTTAGAGTCTATTGCATTCAAACGACTCTAGAGGACGTTTTCAATACTTCCAGGCTTGCCAAGAGTAACGAACAATTTAGGAATTCGATATAACCTGCCCTTGATCGCATCGCCTTGGGTCATACCGAGGAGGGACGAATATGTCTTGCGTTGCGCATCACGTTCGCTGGTCATCCGCCGGGCTTTTGCCCTTGGCCGCCGTCATTCCGCTCCCATTGGCGTCGCCCGCGAGCGCACAGACATTGCAACCCGTCGTCGACGTCTGCACCGGAGTGGGCATCGACGATTCCGCGCTTCGCACGCTTCTTCAACGAACGCTGGTGCCGACCGCGCAAGGTGTCGAGAACCTGTTCGACGATCTGCTGACGGTCAATATCCTGGGAGTGCCGCTTCTGTCGCTTCCGGATGTCAACCTGGGAGTAGCGACCACCGCGTCCGATATCGCGGCTGGCAACACCGTTTCACTGCAGGTCCTCGATACCGACGGTAACGTGGTCGGTTCGGGCACCTGCAATGTGACCACCGACGGATATACCCTCAACACCCCGGCAGGCGTCGCCTTGGGCGGTAACCAGTTGACCGGCCTTGGCTCGGGAACGCCGGCGAGCGCCGCGGAGCTCGATGCGATCGCGATCGGGAACGGCGCCACCACGACCGTGGGTGCGAATGGCGCAGTAGCCATCGGCAGCGGCGCGTCGGTCACCGCGCCCAATGGCGTCTCCATCGGCGCGGGATCGGTCAACGACCGGGCGGCGCTGGCGGGCTACACCGCTTACGGCATTTCGGGACCAGCCAATTCCGCTGGATCGGTTTCGTTCGGCGCCCCGGGGATGGAGCGCCAGCTGACCAACCTGGCCCCCGGCACGGCGCCCAGCGATGCGGCTACTGTCGGCCAGGTGCAAGGCGCAGTCACCGCCGCGACCGCTGACACGGTGCGCTATGCCGATGGCAGCCACACGGCGATTGCGCTCGACGGAGCGGGCGGGACGGCGCTCACAAACGTTGCACCCGGCACGGTCGCGGCAAATTCCACCGATGCGATCAATGGCGGCCAGCTGTTCGCGACCAACCAGCAGGTGGCTACCAACACCGCCGCCATCGTGACGCTGCAGGCGGACTTGTCGGCGCTCTCGTTCGACGCGGTGAAGTATGACAGCCCCACGTTCGACAGCGTGACCTTTGCCGGCGCAGCGGGAACGACGCTGAACAACGTGGCGCCAGGTGCCGTTGCCGCCGGATCGATGCAGGCCGTGAACGGCTCGCAGCTCTACGCCACCAACCAGCAGGTCGCCGCTAATACCGCCGCCATCGGCGGGCTCGACGCCAGGACCACCCAGAACAGCGCCGATATCGCGGCGGTCGATGCCCGCGTAACGCAGAACAGCGCCGATATTTCTACCATCGGGGCGCAGGTTGCGCAGAACACGACCGACATCTCGTCCGTCTCGACGCAAGTGGCGCAGAATTCGGGCGACATTGCCGTGCTCGATGGACGGGTGACGAACAACGCGACCGCCATCACGCAGGTCGCTGCCAGCATGACGGCGATCGATGCGCGAGTGACCAACAACACGACCCAGATCGCCGCGGTCCAGGCGCAGGTGAACAACGTGCCGGTGAAATATGTCGGCGATGCCGATGGGCTGCCGACCGTTGGTCCGACCGATACCGTGGCCTTCACCGGCGCGACGGGCGGACCCGTCCGCGTGTCCAACGTCGCGGACGCGACTGCCGGCACCGACGCGGTGAACCTCCGCCAGCTGCAGGCGTCGCTTGCGCAATTCCAGGGAGGTATGAGCCAGGTTCTCTCCGATGCAAACGCCTATACCGACACACGTTTCGCCCAGGTCGACTTTAACCTGCGCGACCTCAGGGAGAGCGCCTTTGCCGGCACAGCGGCGGCGATCGCCCTGGCGACGGTCCCCCAGTCGATGGAGGCGGGTAAATCGATGATCGGAGGGGCGGTTGGCCATTATCGCGGGCAGACGGCGTTCGGCTTTGGCGTCTCGACCGCGGGCGACACAGTCGCATTCAAGGCGAGCGGGACGATCGACATGAACGGAAAGGGCTCGCTCGCCATGGGTGCGGGGGTGAGCTTTTGAGCGCGCCGCTCTATCGCGACGATGCTCCGCCAGCCCTCCAGCAAGCGTAGCAAGCGTAGGGTGCATTGAGGCCGGCCGAAATGCACCGCTCCGGCGATGGTGCATTTCGCCTTGCCCAATACCCCCTACAGCGCGTGGCTGAGCGTCAGGCGGGATGCGCCCCCAGCCACTTCGCCAGATCGCCGATCACCGCGTCCTTCTCGGGCTCGTTGTAGATCTCGTGGAACAGCCCCGGATAGGTGATCACGGTCTTGTCGCTGGCGCCGATGGCATCGATCGTCGGGCGGGCGCCCGATAGCGGGACGAGCGCGTCGGCCTCGCCGTGCTGGATCAGGACCGGGACTTTCATGCCCGGTGCGCGCTCGAGGTAGGCCGGCAGCGGCGCGAACAGTTCGTGCGCGGTGCGCGCCGGTACTTTGCCGACGGTCACCAGCGGGTCGGCGGCATAGGCCTTGACCACCTCCGGATCGCGGCTGACCGCTTCGGGCGGGAGGGCGACGGTGCCCAGCCCAGGCGCGATGGCCGAGAGCAGCTGCACCACCAGCCGCTGCGCCGCCGGGGCGCTACCGCCGATCAAGGGGCCGGACAGGATCAGGCCCGACATGTCCTCCGGCCAGCGGAGCGCGTAGCCGAACGCGACGTTGCCGCCCATCGAGTGGCCGAGCAGCTTGACGCGTCGCCCGCCGTGCCGCGCGCGAACCTCGGTGACGAACTTGTGGAAGTCCTCGATCACCCAGGCCATCCGGTCGACCAGCGCGCGCTTGCCGCCCGAGCGGCCGTGGCCCCGATGGTCGAGCGCGTAGAGCGCGTAGCCCTCCGGCACCAACCGCTCGACCAGGTTGCCGTAACGTCCGCCGTGTTCGGCATAGCCGTGCGCGATCACGATTACATCGCGCGGTTCGTTCTCAGGCAGCCATCCCTGCGCGTAAAGCTGGACCCCGCCGTGGCCGGTCAGGCGCCAATCGACGTGGCTCACCCAAACTTACCCCGGTTTGGGCCTAGGTAGCCGAACAGGTACGCGCCCACCTTGCGCATCTGGATCTCCTCCGCGCCTTCGGTGATGCGGTAGCGGCGGTGGTGGCGGAAGATGTGCTCGAACGGTTTGTGCCGCGAATAGCCGATGCCGCCGTGCACCTGCATCGCCCGGTCGGCCGCCTCGCACACCAGCCGGTTCGCCCAGTAATTGCACATGCTGACTTTGTCGGAGATCGTCTTCTCGATCTCCTCGTGCGGCATGTTGTCCATCTCCCACGCGGTCTTGTAGATCAGCAGCCGTAGCATCTCGCATTGGGTCTTGAGTTCCACCAGTGGGAACTGGATCGCCTGATTGCGCGCCAGTTCCTCGCCGAACGGCTTGCGCTGGCGGGCGTACTTCACGCTCTCGTCGATGCAGTGGAGCGCCGCGCCGAGGCTCGACGCAGCCTGGCGGATGCGGTTCTGGTGGACGAAGCTCTGCGCCAGCGCGAGGCCGCGGCCCTCCTGCCCCAGCATCGCGCTCTCGGGCACCCACACGTCGGTGAAGCTGAGCCGCGGGTGATCGGTGGGCATGTTGAAGGTCCACATCCACTCCTCGATCTTCAGCCCCTCGGTGGGGTTGGGGACGAGCAGGCAGGTGATCCCGCGCGCATCGCCGGGCTCGCCGCTGGTGCGGCAGAAGGTAGCGCAGTGGGTGGCGACGTGCATCCCGGTGATCCACATCTTCTCGCCGTCGATGCGCCATCCCGGCACGCCGTCGCGGGTCTCGCGGACAGCCCTGGTCTCCATCCAGGTGGCGTCGGAGCCGTGGTGCGGTTCGGTCAGGCCGAAGGCGACGCGGCGCTTACCCTCGAACCCGCCGAGGATGAATTCGTCCTTCTGTTCCTCGGTGCCGAAAGTCTCGAACATCGCCACGAACGGGAAGTTGCCGACGATCGAGTGCTCGTTCTGAAGGTCGTTGTGGAGGCCCAGCCCGCGCCGCGCGAAGCGTTCGCGGATCACCGCCATCCACAGGTTGGAACCGTCCTTGCCGCCGTACTTCTTGGGCGCAGAGAAGCGCCAGTGCCCGGCCGCATCGGCCGCTCGGCGCGCCTTGCCGAGGAGCTGCTCCCACTCGTGATTGGGCAGCCCTTCGCGCTCCCAATCGGTACGCGCATCCTCGCGGCGGTGGTCGAAGAAGCGGATGTTGTCGTCGGCGGCGACCAGCGGCTCGATCTCCGCCTCGATGAAGGCGATGAGCTCGGCGTAGTAGTCTTCCAGCTCCTGCGGAATCGCAAAGTCCATCGCCGTCTCTCCCAATTATCCGTCCTGAGAGGAAACCTATCGGCCGGGCCGGTTTCCGCAAGCGTCAAGTGACGGCGCTGCGCACTTTGTATTCCGGCCGGTCCCATTCGTCCGCCGCCATGACGGCATCGATGTGTTCGACCGCTGCGGCGACCTCGGCATGGGTGGTGTAGAGCGGGGTGAAGCCGAAGCGCAGGATGTCGGGCGCGCGGAAATCTCCGATCACCCCACGCGCGATCAGTGCCTGCATGATCGCGTAGCCCTCCGTGTGGCGGTAGGACACTTGGCTCCCCCTGTCGGCCGGATCGGCCGGACTGGCGAGCGTGAAGCCCCAGCGCTCGGCGAGCGGCGTCATCCGCTCGATGAAAAGCTGCGACAGCGAGATCGACTTGGCGCGAACCGCCGCCATGTCGGCCTCGAGGAACAGGTCGACCCCGACCTCGAACGCCGCCATCCCGAGAACCGGCGGTGTGCCGACGAGGAATCGCGCGATCCCGGGCGCCGACTCATAGCGATCCTCGAATGCAAACGGCGCGGCATGGCCGAACCACCCGGTCAGTGCCGGGGTGACCGCGTTCTGATGCCGCTCAGCAACGTACAGGAAGCCCGGTGCTCCCGGCCCGCCGTTCAAATACTTGTACCCGCAGCCGACTGCGAAATCGGCGCTGGCGGCGGTCAGGTCGACCGGGATCGCCCCGGCACTGTGGCTGAGGTCCCAGATCATCAGCGCGCCATGATCCTGCGCCAGCTTGGTGACCCGCGCCATGTCGCGCATCTTGCCGGTCTTGTAATGCACCTGGGTCAGCAGGACGGCCGCGACCCTCTCGTCGATCGCGCCTTCGATCTCATCAGGTTGAACCATTTGTGCGCGGACCTGGCGGCCGGTCAGCGCCTCGATTCCCTGCATGATGTAGATGTCGGTCGGGAAGTTGCCGCTCTCCGACAGGATCACGTTCCGCCCCTGCTGCAGGGCAATCGCCGCGGTCAGCGCCTTGAAAACGTTGATCGAGGTCGAATCGCACGCGACCACCTCGCCCCCCCGCGCCCCGATCAGTCGGCCGATCTTGTCCCCGATCCGTTGCGGCGTCCCGACCCAGTCGGCCTTGTTCCAAGAAGTGATCAGCCCTCCGCCCCACTCGCTGCGGACCGTTTCCAGCACCCGCGCCTCGGTCGCCTTGGGCAGCGCGCCGAGCGAGTTGCCGTCGAGGTAGATCACTCCCTCGGGCAGCACGAAGCGGTCGCGGAAATGCGCCAGCGGGTCGGCGGCGTCGAGAGCATCAGGTGCCATGACGCTACCGCATAGAAGCGTTTGCCAGCCCAGCGCAAATCGCGCACGGTGACGCACGATGGGAGATACCGAAGACTTGGCGAACGCCCTGCGCGACGCCGCTCGCGAAGCCGGCCTCGCGGTTGCCGAGGTCGATGGCCTGCGATTGTTATCAGGCGGGGCGAGCAAGGAAATGTGGGCGTTCGACCTCATTGGAGACGGCGGCGCCGCGACCCCGCTGGTGCTGCGCAGGCAACCTGTGGGCCGCCCCTTCTCCTCGCAGGGCCTACCCAGCGTCGCGGCCGAAGCCGCGTTGGTGCGGCTGGCGGACAGCGTCGGCGTGCCGGTGCCCTCGGTCGCGTTCGAGCTGCCGCCGGGATCGCCCGCCGGCGACGGCTACGCGATGGCGCGGATCGTCGGCGAGACGGTCGGCGGCCGCGTGCTCAAGCTGCCCGACCTGGCCGAGGCCCGCGCCGGCATGGCCCGCCACTGCGGCGAAATCCTCGCCCGGCTCCACGGTGCGAGCGGCTACGAAGACCTCGGCCTGCGCCACATCGGCGCGCGGGAAGAGCTCGCCGCGCTGGAGGAGCGCCACCGCGCGACCGGTCACGACCGCCCCGTGTTTGAACTCGCGCTACGCTGGCTCAAGGACAACCTGCCGGAGGAGCGCACCCGCGCCCTCCTCCACGGCGACTTCCGCAACGGCAACGTGATGGTCGGGCCCGACGGCATCCGCGCGGTGCTCGACTGGGAGCTCGCGCATGTGGGCCCGCCGGTCTACGATCTCGCGTGGCTGTGCGTGACCAGCTGGCGCTTCCAGCGGCCCGAGCTGCCGGTGGGAGGCTTCGGCACGCGCGAGGACCTGATCGCCGGTTACGAGAGCGCCGGCGGCGCGCCGGTCGACCGCGCCGAGTTGCACGCGTGGGAGGTTTTCCAGACGATGAACTGGGGCGTGATGTGCGCCGGAGTGGCGGAAGCCTTCGTCGAGGGCAGCCGCTCGATCGAGGCCGGGGTCATCGCCCGCCGCGCTTCCGAGACCGAGTTCGACCTGATGCGCCTCCTCGCACCGGACCACGAGGCCTGGAATGTTCGATAGACCCGCCCCATCCCTCCTCATCGCCGAGGCCCGCCGCGCGCTCGACGCCGGCGTCGCCGCGGGCTTCCCGCAGAAGGTGGTCGCCAACGCGCTCGGCATCGCCCAGCGGCAGCTCGAGACAGGGCCGGCGCTGGCTGAAGCGGAGCACTCACGACTTCGAGGATTGCTCGATCAGAACGGCGACCTCGCTGCGCTCAACGCGGCTCTCGCCTCGGCCATTCGCGCCGGTGGCGTCGCGCTCGATACTCCGCAACTGATGGAGCACCTGATCCTCACCACGGTGGCCAAGCTGGAGATCGACCAGCCCGCCTACCCCGCGTTCAAGGCCTGGCGCGAGGGCGCTTAATCGCCGCCCAGCGAGGCGAGGCTGCGCGCCCCGTCGACCACCTGCTTCGCGACCAGTTCCAACTGCCCGCGCGAGCGTTCGTCGAGCCGCTCGCCATCTTGCGCAAACATGTCCGGCCCGACGCGGATCGTGGCTCCCAGAGGGGTCGGCCAACCGCGGAGCGCGTGCACCACGGTGCGCAAGGTCTGCATCGTGTTGACGGTCGCCTGGTCCCCGTAGGCGGTTGCGATCAGGCCAACCGCGCGCCCGTCGAGATAGGGCCGCGCGTCGTTCGCCAGGTCTTCGAGGTAATCGAGCGCGTTCTTGACCAGGCCCGATACGGTGCCGTGATAGCCGGGCGCGGAGATCAGCAGACCGTCCGCGTTGCGCACCGCCTCGACCATCTCGGCCCCGTCCTGCGAGGTGTGGCCCGGCCCGCGATAGTGCGGCAGGGCAGCGAGATAACTGCCGTCGAACAGCGTCACCGCCGCGCCCTCTGCCTCGGCTGAAGCGATCGCTGCCTTGAGTGCGAGTTCGGTCGCGCTGCCGGGGGAAACCGTGCCGCCGATGGCGACGATGCGGGGGGTCAAGCGGGTTGCTCCTGCGCGAGAAAGTGTTCCAGCGCCTCTCGCTGATCGGCGGAGAAACGCAAGCCCAGCTTGGTCCGCCGCCACAGGATGTCGTCGGCGGTCATGGCCCACTCGCGCTGGCGGAGATGGTGGACTTCGCCGGTGGTTAGGCCGTGGCCGAGATGCTCACCGGCCAAGATGTCGGCGGCCAGCGTCCCATATGCCTTGACCAAGCGATCGGCCCATTCGGGTCGGAGAAACGCATGGCGCGCCAGCAGGTCCGCGACCAGTTCAGGCTGGCCGTCGAGCGGGAAATTCCCGCCCGGCAGCGGCACACTGGCGGTCCAGCCCGGCCCAGCAAGTTCCGGCAGCCGATCGGCGAGGAACTCAACCGCCTCCTCCGCAAGATGGCGATAGGTTGTGATCTTGCCGCCGAAGACGCTGAGGATCGGCGCGCCTTCGCTCTGGTCCGACAGCTCGAAGCGGTAGCCGCGCGTCGCGGCCTCGGGTTTCCCCGACCCATCGTCGACCAGCGGCCGCACGCCGGCGTAGGACCACACCACATCCTCGGGCCGCACCGGCTGGCGGAAGAAGCGGCTCGCACCCCGGCAGAGGTATGCGATCTCCTCCGCGCTCGCTTCGATCGGCGCGCCGGGCGGGTGATCGCGGTCGGTGGTGCCGATGAGCGTGAAGTCGCGCTCGTAGGGAATGGCGAAGAAGATGCGCCCGTCGGGGAGCTGGAAGAAATAGGGATAGGGGTGGTCGAATAGCTTCGACACCACGACGTGCGAGCCGCGCACCAGGCGGATGCCGCTGTCGCTGTCCTCATGCGCGACGCCGAGCACCTTGAGCACAGCAGGCCCGGCCGCGTTAACCACCGCGCGGGCGGTGAACACGCCCTGCGACGTCGCGATCCGCCAGCCGCTTCCCGCGCGCTCGATCCGCTCGACAAAACACCGGGTGCGCACCTCGGCCCCGCGGTCGGCCGCGTCGCGCGCGTTAAGCACCACCAATCGCGCGTCGTCGACCCAGCAGTCCGAATAGACGAAACCGTGGGTAAACTCGGGCTTCAGCGGCGCGCCCGCCGGGTGCTCGCCGAGCCGGATCGTCTCGGTCGCGGGCAGCTTTCGCCGCGCGCCGATGTGGTCGTAGAGGAACAGCCCCAGCCGCAGCAGCCAGCGCGGGCGTAGGCCGCTGACGTAGGGCAGCACGAAGCGCATCGGCCAGATGATGTGCGGCGCGATCGCCCACAGCCGCTCGCGCTCGCCGAGCGCCTCGCGCACCAGGCCGAATTCGTAGTGCTCGAGGTAGCGCAGGCCACCGTGGATGAGCTTGCTCGACGCCGAGGACGTGCCGCCGGCGAGGTCGCCCGCCTCCAGCAGAAGGACCCGCACGCCGCGCCCCGCGAGGTCGCGCGCGATCCCCGCGCCGTTCACGCCGCCGCCGATCACCGCGATGTCGAAGGATCGTTCAGCCTCGGCCACACCGCTCCTGCACGATAATGCGCCAATGGTAGCGGAGGAGGGACTTGAACCCCCGACACGCGGATTATGATTCCGCTGCTCTAACCAGCTGAGCTACTCCGCCCCGTGGGCAGGCCGGGCAGGCGCCCGGACAGGCGGCGCATTTAGGTGGACGCTTGCACCCGGTCAACCGCGAAACGGCCACCGCTTCACGGTCTCCCACGGCCCGCCGCGATAGCGGTGGAGCGCGAGGCCCGCGAAGGCGAAATCGCGCGGCTCGATCACCGCGGCAAGATGCGCCTGCAGTGCCTTCGCCTTGGTGCTCGAAACCTTGTTTTGCACCGTGACGTGAAGGCGGAGCGCCTGCTGGTCCTGCGCGGTGAGCAGGCCGTGAAAGCGGCCGGCGATGAGCCCGCGCAGTTCGAGCATCGCCGGGCTGGACAGCTTGAGCGCGGTTCCCCCGCCGAGCGACATAATCCCTTCGAGCCGCGCCGGCACCGGCTTCGCGCGCGCCTCGGCGGAGAGAACGTCCTTCAACTCCTCCTCGTAAGGCGCTGGAATCGCGTGGAACAGCGTGACGTGCGCCTTGAGGAAATTGCGCTCGGGCGGGAAGTGGTCCCGACGCAGCTGATCGGCGCGCGATTGCAGCGCCTCGGGCAATTCGGCGGTGACGATCAGCGACGCCAAATCGCGCACGTGGCTAGTCGAGCTCCCCGCGCGCGCGGCGGATGGCGAACCAGCGCTGGACGTTGGCGTTGTGCTCGGCGAGCGTGGCGGCGAACACGTGCCCACCCTTGCCATTGGCAACCATGTACAGCGCGTCGGTCGACGCCGGGTTGAGCACCGCCGCTATGCTGTCTCGTCCCGGATTGGTGATCGGCCCGACCGGCAGCCCGCTCATGGTGTAGGTGTTATAGCCATTGACCGCGGCGATCTCGCTCTGACGGATGCGGCGGCCCAAAGGTTTGCCCTTGGTGATCGGGTAGATGATCGTGGGATCGGCCTGCAGCGGCATCCCCGACTTCACCCGGTTCGAGTAGAGCCCGGCGACCATCCGCCGCTCGCTCGCGACGCCGGTCTCCTTTTCGACGATCGAGGCCAGCGTCAGCGCCTGCTCGGGCGTCGTAACCGCGATGCCGGGTTTGCGCTTCGACCACGCTTCGGCGAGGTATTTGGTCATCGCTGCCTGCATCCGCGCAAGTACCTTCACGCGGCTCTCGCCGCGCTCGAAATCGTAGGTGTCGGGGAGGACCGAGCCCTCCTCCGGCACCGGGATCGGACCGGTCAGCAGCGGTTCGGCTATCAGCTTCTCGTAGACGCTGATCGAGGGCAGGCCCTCAGGCACGGTGACGAAACGGCGGATGACCTGGCCGTGCTGCAGCGTGTCGAGGATCGTCGCGGCGCTCGACCCGGCGAGAATCGCGAATTCGCCGCGCTGGACCGGATCGCCGCTGCCGAGGATTTTGGCGCGGAGCAGGAAACTGCTCTTCGAACCGACCAGCCCCTCCTTCTCGAGCTTGCCTGCGACCGAAGTCAGCGTGGCGCCGTCGGGCACGGTGAAGGCGGTGTTCTTGCCCACCGCGCTCGAGCCGTACCAGCCCCAGGCGAACCACACGAAAGCCAGTGCGGCGACCGCGATGAGCGCCAGCGCGGCCTTGCGCATGTCAGTCGACCTTCTTGAAGATCACGCTCGCGTTGGTGCCGCCGAAGCCGAAGCTGTTCGAAAGCGCGGCATGGACTTCGCGGTGCTTGGCCTTGTGCGGCACAAGGTCGACGCCCTCGGTCCCCTCGTCCGGGTCGTCGAGGTTGAGCGTCGGCGGCACCACCTGGTCGCGGATCGCGAGCACGCAGAAGATGCCCTCGACCGCGCCTGCTCCACCGAGCAGGTGGCCGATGGCCGACTTGGTGCTCGACATCGATGCGCCCGAGAGGTCGTCGCCCAGCACGCGCTTGACCGCGGCGAGTTCGATCGTGTCGGCCATCGTCGAGGTGCCGTGCGCGTTGACGTAGTCGATGTCGCCCGGGCCCATGCCGGCCTTGCGCAGCGCCATCTTCATCGCCAGCTCGGCGCCCTTGCCTTCGGGGTGCGGCGCGGTGACGTGGTAGGCATCGCCAGAGAGGCCGTAGCCGACCACCTCGGCGTAGATCTTCGCGCCGCGCGCCTTGGCGTGCTCGTATTCCTCGAGCACCATCACGCCCGCACCCTCGCCCATCACGAAGCCGTCGCGGCCCTTGTCGTAGGGGCGGCTGGCCTGCTCGGGCCGGTCGTTCATGCTCATGTTGAGCGCCTTGGCCTGCGCGAAACCGGCCAAGCCGAGCGGATTGATCGTCGATTCCGCGCCGCCCGCGAGCATCACGTCGGCGTCATCGTCCTTGATCATGCGCGCCGCGTCACCGATCGAGTGCGCGCCGGTCGAGCAAGCGGTGACCACGGAGTGGTTGGGGCCCATCAGGCCGTACTTGATCGAGACCTGGCCGCTGGTGAGGTTGATCAGCCGTCCGTGCACGAAGTGCGGGGACACGCGGCCCGGGCCCTTCTCGGCCAGCACCAGCGATTCGCTCTCGATCCCCGGCAGCCCGCCAATGCCCGAGCCGATCGAAACGCCCGCGCGCTCCTTTTCCACGTCGGTCATGTTGTCGAGGCCGGCGTCCTCGAGCGCTTGGCCCGCGGCGTCGATCGCATAGACGATGAACGGCTCGACCTGGCGCTGCACCTTGAAGTCCACGCGCTTGTCGGCGTCGAAGCCGTACTCGTGGTCCTTGGGCTTCACCTCGCCGGCGATCTTCGCCTTCTGGTCGGAGACATCGAAGCGGGTGATCGGCGCGATGCCGCTCTTGCCCGCGATGAGGTTCTTCCACGTCGTTTCGACATCGCCGCCCAGCGGGGTGACGAGGCCCAGTCCGGTTACGACCACTCGGCGCATGCTACTCTCCGTAAATGCAACAGGCCCGAACCCCTTCGAAGGGTGCGCGCCTGCTGACGCCCCGCCGAACGGCGAGCACGGCGGGGTGGGCAATCAGCCCTTGTGCTCTTCGATGTACTTGGTCGCGTCGCCGACGGTGGTGATCTTCTCGGCCGCGTCGTCGGGGATTTCCACGCCGAATTCTTCCTCGAAGGCCATCACCAGCTCGACGATGTCGAGGCTGTCCGCGCCCAGATCGTCGATGAAGCTCGCGTCCTGGGTGACCTTGTCGGCCTCGACGCCGAGGTGTTCGACGACGATCTTCTGCACGCGTTCGGCGGTATCGCTCATGAGTGTTTCCCTCTTGAGTTGGGGTTTCGAATTAGCTGTCGCCCTAATGAACGCGATTACGGCTGGCAAGTGCCCGCCCACGCGTGGTGACGAGTGGCTAGGGCGCGCCTTCGACGTTCATCACATTATAGCGGCGCACCTCGTCCTGGGTGAGGCAGTAGCGGGTGCTGGGGTTCTCGGCCGACTTCACCGCCTGCTGGCGGTACATCACGTCGGTCAGCAGCTTGCGGCTGACGCCCATGCGGATGAGGAAATCGTTGTCGTCGCTGGCGAGCAGCGCGCTCGACTGCTCGATCTCGCCGATCAGGCCGGCGGTCGCGTTGGTGCCTTCCGCGATGGTTTCCTGGATCACGTCGCGCTGATTGGTGTGCGTGAACATGTGGACCATGAACACGCCGCCCGGCTCAACCACGCGATACTGGCCGCCCATGAAGACGAAATTGCACGCCGAGAAGCAGGCCCAGCCGGCTGGGATACGCGTGAACATGTTGGGGAAGGAGCGGATCACCTTGCCGGCGGCATTGCCGGCGGCCGCGTCTCCGCCACTCGAGCGAATCCAGATTTCGCCGATCTGCTCGTCAGCCTCGATAGCCTTCCGCAAGCGGGCAGGCAGTCCCGCGTCGATCTTGCCTTCGGCAATGAGCACGCGGATGCCATTGCGGTCGGCGACCGTGAGCTTCATTGGCAAGGCGGGTCCGAAGTCGGGTGCCGCGGGGCACGTGGGATTTTCCGGGTCCGTCGCACCGCCGAGCACGGCGAAGGCTGCGAGCGCCAACGCGCCGCGCGCAAAGGCTCTCACGCGACCAGCGCGTAGCGCGCGGCGGGTGGTTTGCGGCACATGCGTTTGTCGGCGCGGGTCTCCTCGCCGCTGACGATGATGACGTCGGACACCATGATGCACTGCAGCCCGTCGGTATCCTGATCGTTGCGCGCGACCACGGTCGAGGTTCCGGAAACATCGGCTCGCGTGCCCGAGGTCCACGCCGCCGACGAGCCGACGGCGACCTCAGCCCCCTCGCCCTCGCCTCGCGTGGCGTCGAGAGTTGCCTGGGCCGCCTGCTTCTGCTCCTCGGGATCGAGCTTGCAAGCGATCGCAGCGGTCAACTGATCGGTCAGGCCGGAGATCGGCACCCAGCCGCTCACGCCCGCGCGCGAAGCAGCGCTCCCTGCAACGGAACCGGCAATCGATCCGAAGATCTGCGATCCCACGCTGCGTTTCTTGCCCTTGGGGCAGCCGTTCTCGGTCGGCTCCGACGAGGACCGGCCGATGTTGTTCAAAAGTCCGCCGAATTGCGCCTGCGCGGGTACCGCGAGCGAGAGCAGCGCAATCGCGGCTCCGCTCACGCCCAGGCGGCGCGTTGAATGTTTCCTCATCGGTCTCGACCCCTGCCGTGTCGCTGCGAAGAACGCAGCGTGCGGTCGAAAATTACGCCTTTATCGAGCGTGGGTCAAACCGCGGTCAACCGGCCTTTGGATCGACCAGCGCATCGGGGTTGGGAACCGCGGTCTTCGGCTGCTCCATCAGGCGCACGTGCACGTCGCGCAGTTGGCGCGAGGAAACCTCGCTCGGCGCGCCCATCATCAGGTCCTGCGCGCGCTGGTTGAGCGGGAAAGCGATCACCTCG
Organism: Pseudomonadota bacterium; assembly: GCA_023386135.1. GTDB lineage: Bacteria > Pseudomonadota > Alphaproteobacteria > Sphingomonadales > Sphingomonadaceae > Tsuneonella. Next base: position 28,967 of record JAEWKG010000019.1, read on the forward strand.
CGGATGTTCGGCTCGTCGGCGAGCAGCATGACGATGCGGTCGATGCCGGGCGCCGAACCGCCGTGCGGCGGCGCGCCCAATTTGAACGCCTCGATCATGCCCGAGAAATTGGTGTCGACGTCCTCGCGGCTGTAACCGGCGACTTCGAACGCCTTGTACATGATGTCGGGCCGGTGGTTCCGGATCGCGCCCGACGACAACTCGTAGCCGTTGCAGACGATGTCGTACTGCCAGGCGAGGATATCGAGCGGGTCCTTGCTTTCCAGCGCCTCCAGCTCGCCTTGCGGCATGGAGAACGGGTTGTGGCTGAAGTCGACCTTCTTCGCGTCCTCGTCGTACTCGAACATCGGGAAGTCGACGATCCAGCAGAAATCGAACCGGTCGTCCGGGATCAGGCCCAGCTCCTCGCCCACCCGCGTGCGCGCGGCGCCGGCGAGCTTGGCGGCGTCCTTTTCCTTGCCGGCGGCGAAGAACAGGCCGTCGTTCTCGCCCAGTCCAAGTTCGGTGTAGAGCGCTTCCATCCCGCTTGTACCGTGGTTCTTGGCGATCGGGCCGCCGAATTCACCGCCCTTGCGGGTGACGTAGCCGAGGCCGGCAAAGCCTTCGCGGCGCGCCCAGTCGTTCATGTCGTCGAAGAACTTGCGGCTCTTCTCGGGAGTCGCGGGCGCGGGGATCGCGCGCACCACGCCGCCGCTGCCGACGATCTTCTCGAACAGGCCGAAGCCGGACTGCGTGAAGTGCTGCGACACGTCGGAAACGATCAACGGGTTGCGCAGGTCGGGCTTGTCGGTGCCGTACTTGAGCATCGCCTCGCGATAGGGGATGCGCGGGAAGCTCCCCGCCGGGGTCACCGCCTTGCCGTTCGCGAATTCCTCGAACACACCCGCGAGCACCGGCTCGATCGCCTGGAACACGTCCTCCTGGGTGACGAAGCTCATCTCGAAGTCGAGCTGGTAGAATTCGGGGCTGCGATCGGCGCGCAAGTCTTCGTCGCGGAAGCACGGCGCGATCTGGAAGTAGCGGTCGAAGCCGGCGACCATCAGCAGCTGCTTGAACATCTGGGGCGCCTGCGGCAGCGCGTAGAAGCGGCCGGGGTGGAGGCGGCTCGGCACGAGGTAGTCGCGCGCGCCCTCGGGGCTGCTGGCACCGAGGATCGGCGTCTGGAACTCGGTGAAGCCCTGGTCGATCATCCGCCGCCGCAGCGAGGCAATCACGCCCGAGCGCAGCATGATGTTCTTGTGCACCCGCTCGCGGCGCAGATCGACGAAGCGGTACTTGAGGCGGGTCTCTTCGGGATAGTCTTCCGCCGAGTTGACGATCAGCGGCAGATCGCTCGCGGTCGATTGTACAGTCACCGCCTTGGCGAACACTTCGATCGCGCCGGTCGGCAGATTGGGATTCACCGCCACGTCGGCGCGCGCCTTGACCGTGCCGTCGATCGTCACGACCGATTCCAGCCGCAACTTCTCCAGCACCGGCAGCGCCGGGCTGTCGCTGTCGGCGACGATCTGGGTGATGCCGTAGTGATCGCGCAGGTCGACGAACAGCACGCCGCCGTGGTCACGCTTGTTGTGCACCCAGCCCGACAGGCGGACGTCGTGGCCCACTTCGTTCGCGGTCAAAGCGCCGCAGCTGTGGGAACGATAGGCGTGCATCTTAAGTCTTTCCAATTAGCGGGGTATGGCGCTAGGGGCGCGGCGCGCGCTTCCCTAGGCGGAAATCGCGCGCGCTAACAGGGGAACGGGGGTGCTTTGTCAAGCATCCGGCGGTCCCGGGGGCGGTACTCCGCCCGATGCTAAGAAAAGTACCGATGAAAATACATGATCTGATTACCACGACCGACGCGCTCGCCGACCTGTGCAGCCGCCTCGCGAAAGCCGATTTCGTCACGGTCGACACCGAATTCATGCGCGAGAACACCTACTGGCCCGAACTGTGCCTGGTGCAGATCGCCGACAGCAACGAAGCCGCCGCGATCGACCCGCTTGCGCCCGGTATCGACCTCGCCCCGCTGCTCGACTTGCTGTGCGAGAACGAGGACGTGCTCAAGGTCTTCCACGCCGGCGGGCAGGACGTCGAGATCGTCTACAACCTGACCGGCAAGACCCCGCACCCGATCTTCGACACCCAGATCGCGATGATGGCGATCAGCCAGTCGGAGCAGATCGGCTACGCCAACCTGGTCGAAAGCTGGCTCGGCTTCACCGTCGACAAGGGCGCGCGCTTCACCGACTGGAGCCGCCGACCGCTGACCGACCGGCAGATCGAATACGCGATCGGCGACGTCACCCACCTCGCGGTGATCTTTCCGCGCATCCTCAAGAAGCTGATCAAGACCGGGCGCGGCTCGTGGCTCGACGCCGAGATGGATAAGCTCGCCGACCCGGCGAACTATGCGAACGACGCCGAGGCGGCGTGGGAGCGCATCCGCCCGCCCAGCCGCAACGCCGCTGTGCTCGGACGCCTGAAGGGTCTCGCCGCGTGGCGCGAGCAGGAAGCGCAGCACAAGAACATCCCGCGCGGCCGGATCATGCGCGACGAGACGCTCGCCGATCTCGCCAGCCATCCGCCGAAGCAGCAGGGCGACCTCGTCAAAGTGCGCGGCCTCAGCGCGGCTTGGAAGGACAACGACATCGGCAAGCGGCTGATGAAGGTGCTCGAAAAGGCCGAGCCGCTCAGCCCCGACGAGATGCCCGACAAGCCCAAGCGCGGCGCGCCGCTGGGCAAGGAAGGCGTGCTGGTCGCCGACCTGCTCAAGCTGCTGCTCAAGATTCGCAGCCGCGAGATCGATGTGGCCGCGCGGCTGCTGACCCGTAGCGACGAGATGGAAGCGCTCGCCGCCGGCGTGCGCGACCTGCCGGTGCTCAAGGGCTGGCGTTACGAGGTGTTCGGCAAGGACGCGCTCGAGTTGGTCGAAGGCCGCCTCGGCTTCGGGGTCGAGAGCGGCCGGCTCAAGATGACGCGGATCGAGGACCAGCCCGAGCCGGCGCCAGAGCAGACAGTCGAGCAGCTGGCGGCGGAGTGAGCACTTACCTCCCCACCATCAAGCAACTCCAGTACCTCGTCGCGCTGCACGAGCATGGCCACTTCGGCCGCGCGGCGGAGGCGAGCTTCGTTTCGCAATCGACCCTGTCGGCGGGCCTGCGCGAGCTCGAATCGCTGCTCGGGGTGACGCTGGTCGAGCGTAGTCGGCGCGTGGTGCGCTTCACCCCGCTCGGCGAGCAGGTGGTCGCCAAGGCGCACCGGCTGCTGCGCGAAGCCGAAGAGCTGTCAGACCTCGTCCAGGCGAGCGGCAAGCCACTGGCGGGCGAGCTGCGGATGAGCGTGATCCCGACGATCGCGCCGTTCCTCCTGCCGCGCATCCTCCCCCGCCTGCGCCGCGACCGCCCCGCGCTGAAGCTGTTCCTGCGCGAGGAAACCACCGGCGATGCACTCGAAAGCCTGCACCACGGCCGCGCCGACTGCGTGCTCCTCGCCCTGCCCTACGCGACCGGCGAGATCGAGCACGCCCACATCGCCGACGACCGCATCTTCGTCGCCTTCCCCAAGGACGACCCGCGCGATCCGCCCGCCGAGATCCCGCCGGCGATGATCGACCAGGGTCGCCTGCTCATGCTCGAGGATGGCCACTGCCTGCGCGACCACGCGCTCGCCGCATGCAACCGGCCCGAACTGCGCGCGAGCGCGACGATGATCGGCACCTCGCTCCATACGCTGGTCCAGATGGTCGACAACGGCCTCGGCGTGACGATGCTGCCCGAGATGGCGGTCGACGCCGGCATCCTCAACGGCACCGAGGTGGTCGCGCGGCCCCTGAAGGGCGCCGCCGCCAAGCGCGAGATCGCGCTGATCTGGCGCAAGAACTCGCCGCGCGCTGAGGAATTCAAGCTGCTTGCGGAAGAGCTGCGCGCGGGCTGAGGCCGGTCACACGATCCGGCGGCGCACAACCGTCACGGTGGCACAAGCAGGCGTGCCGTCCTTGCCCGTGCCATTGACCACGATCTCGACGATCCCTTCGCCCGCCAACGCGCGGTCGAGCATGTCCTGCGGGAGATCGTGGATGTCGATCTTCATCCGCCGCGACCACGGTGAGGCGGCATCGCCCGCCATCTGGCCTATCCGCACGTAGACGAACCGCCGAACCGCACCTTCGCGGCGAACCTGGCGTCCGAAGTACTTGGGGCCTGGCCCGATCCGCACGGGAAAATCGAATTCGAGCGACTCGCCGCTGGTCGACCGCTTGGGATCGAGCGGGCGATCGTCGTCCTGCAGGCTGTGCGGAACGCCCGGCACCGGCTGTTCGACGACGATTCGAAATGGAACCTCAACCTGATCGGCGCGCAGCATGGCCGCGCTCAGTCCATGTGCTTGAGGCCGACCCGAAGGTAGTCCCACCCGGTGATCAGCGTCAGTACCGCGGCGGCCCACAGGCTGGCGAGGCCGACGAGGTGGATCCACTGTCCCGACAGCGGCCCGCAATCGCTCCGCACGATGCAGGGCGCGCCGTGCACCGCGCCGCCGAGGATAAGCGCGCCTAGGCTGACGAGCTGAAAGGTCGTCTTCCACTTGGCCAAGCGCGAGACCGGGATCGACACCTTCAGCGGCCCCAGGAATTCACGCAGGCCGGAAACCGCGATCTCGCGAATCAGGATGATCAGGCCGGCGATGACGTGGAGGTCCCCCACGTAGGGCCCGCGCATGTACCCTTGCGCCGCGAGCACCAGGATCACCGCCGCGACCATGATCTTGTCGGCGATCGGGTCGAGGAACTGGCCGAGCTTGCTCACCGTCCCCTGCGCGCGGGCGAGGTACCCGTCGAGATAATCGGTGAAGCCGATGATGCAGTAGAGCACGAAGCCTATACCGTAGCCGAGCCGCCATTCAGGCCACCACAGCAGGAACGCCAGCAGCGGCACCGCGAAGATGCGGCTCATCGTCAGCAGGTTGGGCAGCGACATCATGTGCTGTCGCCCTAGCCCAGCGGACGCCGGTGCAAAAGCCGCCTTTGCCCTTGTCGCCGACAAGCGAGGCGCTAGACCGCTTCGCCGGAGAGGCAATTGCAAGGGGCCGCATGACCGTATCCACGCACATGCTGCGCCGCCGGCGCTTCCTGCCATTGTTCGTCACCCAGCTTCTGGGCGCTTTCAACGACAATCTCTACAAGACCGCGATGGTGCTGTTCGTGGTCTACAGCATCTACAATTCCGAAGAGGCCGAAGGGATGTTCAGCGCGGTCGCATCGGCCGTGTTCATCATCCCGTTCTTCCTGTTCTCCGCCCTCGCCGGGCAGCTCGCCGCCATGCGCGACAAGGCCAAGATCATCCGCATCGTGAAGGCGTGCGAGATCGGGATCATGAGCGTCGGCGCGATCGGGCTGACGCTGGCGTGGAAGGGCATCGGGGTGCACGCGCTCGCCATTCCGCTGATGATGGCGGCACTGTTCGCGATGGGCGTGCATTCGACCTTCTTCGGGCCGATCAAGTACGCGATCCTGCCGCAGCATTTGCACGAGAACGAGGTGCTCGCCGGCACGGGGCTGGTCGAGGCCGGGACCTACATCGCGATCCTGTTCGGTACCATCCTGGCGGGCTGGATCCCGGTCGAGGCGGCAGCGGCGGGCGTGATCGTCACCGCGCTGCTCGGCTACGTGGTGTCGCGCCAGGTACCCTCGGCGCCCGCGCAGGGCGAGATCGAGCCGCTCGATTTCCACTTCGTCCGCAGCTCGATCGCGCTGGTGCGCAACACTTCGCACGACCGCCGCGTGTTTCTCGCGATCATGGCGATCAGCTTCTTCTGGACCATCGGCGCGGTGCTGTTCATCCAGTTTCCGCCGCTCGCCAAGAACGTGCTGACCGCCAGCAAGGAAGTCGCCAGCCTGTTCCTGGTGATCTTCTCGGTCGGCGTCGCGATCGGTTCGGTGTCGGTGAACGCACTGCTCAAGGGCACCGTCTCGGCGCGCTATTCGCCGTGGTCGGTGATCGCGATGGGCGCGTTCGTGCTGGCGTTCTATTTCGTCTGCCGCGCGTGGACGCCCGACGCGACCGGCCTGATGAACGTCGGCGAGTTCGTCGCGCATCCGTTGGCGGTGCCGCTGCTGCTGTGCCTGCTCGGCATCGCGATCGCCGGGGGGATGTTCGTGGTGCCGCTCTACGCGTTCCTGACCACCTTCGTGCCCAAGACGCAGACCGCGCGGACGATCGCGGCGAACAACATCGTCAATTCGGGCGCGATGGTGGTGGGATCGCTGCTCGCAACCGGGCTGTCGGCGATCGGGCTCGACATCGTCCATCACCTGCTGCTGAGCGCGGCGATGTGCCTGATGTCGGCGTATCTCGGATTGTTGCTGCTACGCGCCGAGCGCGCCGCGCTCGCTTAGGCGATGAACACCGCCACGGCGGCGAGGCACGCGAAGTAGGCGCTCACGAACCCCTGCACGTCGTCCCGCGTTATCACCCACGAGGGGCGCGTCGCGACAACCGCGTTGTGATGGCAGACGTGCGGCGGAAGCGAGGCCCGGAACGGGTGGCGGGCGGCTTCATCGGTGAGGACAAGGGAGCGTCGCATGGCGAATGTCTTAACGGGCCGGAAACCATTGCGCTCCCCGGATTTCCGGGCCTGTCGCGCGGTGGGACGTTAAGCTTGTTCGTTGACGACGCTTGTTCCTTGTCCACAGCAAAAGGGCCGCCCGACGCCGGGCGGCCCGTCCAATTCAGCAGGTGTGGTGGGCTCAGACCTTGTCGCCGAACGCGCCCTTGACCGCGCCCTTGAAGTTCTGCGCCTCGCCCTTGGTTTCCTGCGCGGCACCTTCGGCACGGGTGTCGGGATCGTCCGACATCTGCTTCGCGTTGCCGGCCAGTTCGTTGGCGATGCCCTTCGCCTTGTCCTTCAGTTCGCCCATGGGAACGTCTCCGAGTTAGGTGCGGCGGCGCGATTGCCACCGTCTCGGATCATTCAACCAATGGGAATCGCGGGCGTTCCGGGCAATCAGGCCTTGGCGAGCGACAGAATATGGT
>JAEWKG010000103.1 GCA_023386135.1 Pseudomonadota bacterium
GCGCCATGGTACGCCGCGAAGCGCGGATCGTCGCGGCCGATCTGCGCCGCCTTGGGAAACGCGCCGAGGTTGCCCGTCGCCGCCTGCTGTGCGCGGGTGAGCTTGGGCATGTAGCGCAAGTACGGGGTGATCCGGCTCGAAAGGTCGCGCGGCATCACCGCCTCGACGATCGAGATCGCCTCCTCCTCGTCGCCCAGCACCGCGAGCCCGAAGGCGCGCGCACGATAAGCGGCGAAGTCGCGCCGTTGCAGTAGCGGCAGCAACGCCGCTTCGAAGCCCTTCTTGTCGCCCGAAATCGCGAGGCTGAGGCCCAGCCGGCGGCTGACCTCGGCGTCGGGACCTTGGGTCAGCGCGAGCCGGTATTGCGCCTGCGCCGAGGCATTGTCGCCAACGAGGTCGAATGCGAGTCCACGGTCGGCGGCGAGCGTCACCGGCGCGGCGCCCGCGGCCTGCGCCTGATCAAACAGCTGCAGCGCCTCGATCGGACGGTCGGACTTGAGGTTTGCTGTCGCGAGCCCCGCCTTGACCCGCGCATCGCCGGGGCGGACCGCGTCGGCGCGGCCGAAGAAGCCGGTCGCCGCGTCGATGTCGCCCATCTCGAGCGAGGCCTTGCCCGCGGCGATCAGCGCGTCGAAGTCGCCCGGACTGCGCGCCAGCCGCTGCAGCGCCTGGGTGAGGTCGTTAGAGGCCGGCGACGGGATCGGCTGGACTACGGCATAGCTCTGCGCCGACGCGGCCGAGCCGCCGAGCACCCACGGCACCGCCGCGAGCAACGGAGCCGCCGCCCGGCGAAATGCTGAAACCTTGCGAACCGACATTGCCTTACTCATGCCCGGGCGCGGCTGAACCGGCCCGGAACGAGCCGCGCGCGAGCCTTACTGGTTGTTCTGGCGCCCGAGGAACCGCGGGATCGATAGCGAAGCCGAGCCGCTGTCGTCACCCTCGTCTTCTTCTTCCTCGTCGACCGACTTGCTGCCGCCGCGCGAGAGGTTGGCCATGCGCTCGAACAGCGTGCTGCCCGCACCGCCGCCACCGCCGCCCGCACCGGATTCGCCCGAGACCAGACCACGACGGCGCCCACCGCCGAGCATCGGCTGAATGGGTTCGTCCTGAGCCGCCAGGCGATCGGCATCGAGGAGCAGTTCGTCCTGGGTGGTCGCGGACTTGTCGGCGGCCCCAGCATCTTCAGCCGCTCCGTCGCTGAGCCACAGGTCGGCGTCGGTCTGTTCGTCCTCGTCGGCCGCCCCGGCGCCATAACCCTGGGGAACGGCGTCGTAGGCCTCAGGCTCTTCGTTGCGCAGGCCGGCGAGCGGATCGACGATGCCGTCGACGTCGTCGTCGTCTTCGTACTCTTCTTCGCCCTCATCGGCCTCGGCAAAGCCGCCGGCGCCGAGATCGAGCGCATCCTCTTCATCGCCAGCACCGCCGAAACCGTCGGCCGCCTGCGGCTCGTCGGCCACCTCGGCCTCGGCCGGCAGCTCGAATTCGTCCTCCGCGGGCAGTTCGAGCACCGGGCGCTTGGGCGCGCGGCTACCGCCGAGCGCATACGACGACCGCGGCGCGGCCTGATGCACTTCGCCGGTTCCGTCGATGCCCGTAGCGACCACCGAGACGCGGATCTTGCCCATGAGGTCCGGGTTGAACGCCGAGCCCCAGATGATGTTCGCGTCCTCATCGACCAGCTCGCGAATGTGGTTCGCGGCCTCGTCGACCTCGAGCAACTTCATGTCCTCGCCGCCGATGATCGAGATGATCACCCCCTTGGCGCCGGCCATGCTGACCCCGTCGAGCAGCGGGTTGGCGATCGCCCGTTCGGCAGCTTCGAGCGCGCGGTTCTCACCCTCGCCCTCGCCGGTGCCCATCATCGCCTTGCCCATTTCCTGCATCACCGCGCGCACGTCGGCGAAATCGAGGTTGATGAGGCCGGGCATGACCATCAGGTCGGTGATCGAGCGGACGCCCTGCTGGAGCACCTCGTCGGCAAGGCCGAACGCTTCCTTGAAGGTGGTTTCCGCCTTGGCGACCAGGAACAGGTTCTGGTTGGGGATGACGATCAGCGTATCGACGTGCCGCTGCAGCTCCTCGATCCCGGCCTCGGCCGCGCGCATCCGGCGCGTGCCTTCGAACAGGAACGGCTTGGTGACGACGCCCACCGTCAGCACGCCCTTGCGGCGAGCCGCCTCCGCGATCACCGGTGCCGCGCCGGTTCCGGTGCCGCCACCCATGCCCGCGGCGATGAAGCACATGTTCACGCCTTCGAGCGCGTCCTCGAGCTCGGCAACGGTTTCTTCGGCCGCAGCCTTGCCCACTTCGGGGCGCGCGCCCGCTCCGAGACCGCCCGTGATGTCTGGGCCAAGCTGGATGCGCTTGTCCGCCGCCGAACTGCCGAGCGCCTGCGCGTCGGTGTTGGCAACGATGAAGTCCACGCCCTCGATCTGGGCGGCGATCATGTTGGCGATCGCGTTACCGCCCGCCCCGCCGACGCCGATCACCATGATCTTGGGGCGCAGGTCGTCCGTAGCGGGGGGACCGATATTGATGCTCATGGTGCTTCCCTCGGGTGAAGATTGGAAAAGTGGCAATTTCGCGACACAACCTGCCACAAAGCAGTGCCGTCGGGGAAGGTTATCCCACCCTTATCCACAACGGTTAACGGCCGGTCGGTCAACGCAAAATTCGCTTTCAGAAGTATTCGCGCATCGCTCGCCATACGCGGTGGGCGATACCGAGCCCGGAATATCGAGTGGTTGCGGTGTGCCGGGGACCCACCGCGCGGATATCCACCGGATCGTCTGCGGCGTAGAGGCACAGGCCCGTGAGGGTCACGAAGCTGGGGCTGGCGTTGGCCTCGCCGAGGCCGCGGAGCGCCGGCGGCTTGCCGATCCGCACAGGACGGCCGAGCGCGCTCTGGAGGAAGTCGGCAATCCCGGCGAGTTCCGCCCCGCCCCCTGTAACCACGACCTGCCCGCCCTTTGCGCCCGAAAAACCCATGCCCTTCAAAGCGCGGCCGATCTCGTCGGTGAGGCGCGAAAGCTGTTCGGTTATGATCGAGACAAGCT
>JAEWKG010000126.1 GCA_023386135.1 Pseudomonadota bacterium
GCCCCGCGCGGGCGCCCGCGACGGCTCCGACGGTGCCGTATTTGAGGTCGATGTCGAAGCTCTCGGCCGACGGGCGGCTGCGGAATTCCTCGAGCTGGCGCCGCCGCTCGGGGGTGTGGAACCACTCGTTGGGCACCTGCTCGAGGCCCTGCTCGCGCGAGAATTGGTCGGCGCCGAGGCCGCGCAGGAAGACGTGCGGGCTGTGCTCCATCACCCGGCGGGCGAGGCTGACCGGGTGGCGGGTACTGGAGGTGCCGGTGACCGCTCCGGCGCTTCGGGTGCGGCCGTCCATGATCGAGGCGTCATGCTCAATCGTCCCTTCATAGGTGAAGACCGCGCCTCGGCCGGCGTTGAAATTGGGGTCGTCCTCGAGCTCGCGAATCGCCGCCTCGACCGCGTCGATCGCGGTTCCGCCGCGATCCAGGACAGCCGACCCGGTCGTGAGCGCATGGTCGAGAGCGGCACGAATTTCGCGCTCCTTCTCGGGGGTCAGCCGGCCGCGCTCGATCACCCCGGCGCCGCCATGGATGACCAGCCGCCAGGCCGGGCGCTCGCTCTGGGATTGCGATTGGGCGACGGCGGGAGTGGACATCATCAGGGCTCCGATCAGCAGCAGCAAACGCATGGGCATCTCCATTCGGTGCACCGCCTTAGGAGGTGCGCGGCGAGAGGTGAAGCGGGGCCGCGCGATTCCGCTTGCGCTGCACCTGCCACCTATATAAATATGATATCAGTATTTATGGAGGGAGAGAGATGACCGACGTCCGCACCGAAGGCCTTCGCGTGAGCCGCGAGACGGCCGCATCGACGATGAGCGGCTACCCGATGCTGCTCCTCATCCTGGCCGCGATCGCCTTGTCGATCTGGGGCGCCTCCCTCGTCGGCGGCGGCGGACCGGAGGAGCCGTTGGCGATCGCAGCCGTGATCGCCGGAATCCTCATCCTGTTGTTCGTCGTGTGCGGCTTCTACATGCTTCAGCCCAACCAGGCGGCGGCGATCACCCTGTTCGGCGATTATCGCGGGACCGATCGCAAGGCCGGGCTGCGCTGGGTGCTGCCGTGGATGATCCGCAAAAAGATCTCGGTGCGCGCGACCAACTTCATCTCCGAGCGGATCAAGGTCAACGAGCTTCGCGGCAATCCGGTCGAGATCGCCGCGCAGATCGTGTGGCGGGTCACCGACACCGCCCAGGCCCTGTTCGACGTCGACGACTATAAGGCGTTCGTCGTGGTTCAGACCGAGGCGGCGGTGCGCTCGATCGGCTCGCGCTACGCTTATGACGATCTCGAGCATCAGGAAGAGGTGACCCTGCGCGGCAGCCACGAGGTGGTGAATGGCGAGCTTCGCCTCGAGCTGATCGAGCGGCTGAAGGGTGCAGGGATCACCATCGACGAGAGCGGTCTCACCCACCTCGCTTATGCTCCGGAGATCGCAAGCGCGATGCTCCGCCGCCAGCAGGCGCAGGCGGTGGTCGCGGCGCGGGCGACGCTGGTCGCGGGCGCGGTCGGAATGGTCGAGATGGCGCTCGACAGCCTCAGCGACAAAGGGGTCGTCGAGCTCGATGACGAGCGCCGGGCGACGATGGTGTCCAATCTGATGGTCGTGCTGTGCGGCGAGCGCGAGGCTCAGCCCGTCGTCAACGCGGGCACGCTCTACCAATAAGCGCGGGAGGCCCCCGTGCCGAACTCGAAACCGCCCGATCCCAAGAAGGCCTTCCCGCTGCGCATCGAGCCGGCCCTGTGGGACCAGCTCGAGCGCTGCGCGGCGGCCGAGTTCCGAAGCGTGAACGCGCAGATCGAGGTGCTTCTGCGTGAGGCGCTGGCGCGGCGCGGGATCAAGGTCGCGCCGCCCGAGCTACGCCCGCGCGGCCGGCCGAAGAAGGAGGGGTGATCGGTGTCGCCGGCCACCTCAAGCGGGGTATGTGACAATCTCACCGTCCGCCCGCGCCGCCGGGGTGAGCTTGGCCGGTTCGACGCGGTCATCGCCCATCAGGTGGAAGACTTCCTCACCGCGGGCGAGCAGATGGTCGGCGATGATGCGGCGGTGGCAGCGCCACCACACCGCTTCCGAGCACATGGTGGCCAGGCGCCGCTCCCGTCCCAGCGCGATCAGCTGGTCGAGGCCGCGCGCGAAATCGTCCGACAGCGTGTGGTCGGCATAATTGTGGAAGCTGCGATTGTCCCACCAGCCGTTGACCTCGTCCGGCACCTCGCGGACTCGTTTGCGAAGGCCGCCAAGCTCGGGGATCCGCGTGTAGCCGATCTGATAGGGGGCGAGGCTCTCGCCGAGCACGTCCTCGTTATATTGCGGGTTGGTCCGCGAGCGCGGCACGGTGCGGACATCGACCACCAGGACAACCTGGCCCGCGCGAAGCAGGTCGACGAAGGCCGGGATCGGCCGGGTCGAATGGCCGATGGTGAAGAAGGGCAGGGGCATCGATGAGTCCAAGCCTTTTGCCGGGGGGCTCCAGACCCTATAACAAGCGGGAAGCAATTCGGAGACAAGTGGATGTCCGTACGCCCGTGGCGCGATATCGCCCGGCGCCCCAGTCGGCAGATCATGGTCGGCAACGTGCCCGTCGGCGGCGACGCGCCCGTCACCGTGCAGACGATGACCAACACGCCGACTGATGATGCCCGCGCGACGATCGACCAGATCCGTCGCTGCGAGGATGCCGGCGTCGACATCATCCGCGTCAGCTGCCCGGACGTCGAATCCCGCGCCGCGCTGAGGCAGATCGTGCGCGCCGCGCGCCTGCCGATCGTCGCCGACATCCATTTCCACTACAAGCGCGCGCTCGAA
>JAEWKG010000135.1 GCA_023386135.1 Pseudomonadota bacterium
GCGCCGCCAGGGCCTCGGCATCCCGCTCGCTCGCCAACTGGTCGAGGCGCACGGCGGCACCCTGTCGATCCTCTCCCGCGCGGGCGAGGGCACCACTGCGACCATCCAGCTGCCGTGATCCTCGACCTGCCCGACCTCGCGGCAATGGAGGACTTCGGCCGCCGCATTGCCGCGCGAGTCCGGCCCGGCGACGTGGTCGCGCTCTTGGGCGGGCTCGGCGCGGGCAAGACCACGCTCGCCCGCGCGATCATTGCCGCGCTGGGGTACGATGGCGAAGTGCCGTCGCCGACGTTCACTATCCTCGAGACTTACAACCAGCTCGATCCGCCGTTGGTGCACGCCGACTTCTATCGCCTCGACTCTCCTGCCGAGGCCGACGAGCTTGGTCTCGACGACTACCGCGAAGGTGCCGTCCTCATCGCCGAATGGCCCGGCCGTGCGGGCGGCTTCGCGCATGAGCCGGGCTGCCTCTCCATCGCGTTGGAATCGGCGGGAAACGGGCGGCGGGCGATTGTCGAACCGGGGGCCGATTGGCTAGGGCGCCTGCCATGATCCTGCTCCCCGAAGGCCTGCATCCGTTTCTTGCCCACGCCGGCTGGGGCGATGCGGAAGTCGACCCGATCCCGGGCGATGCCTCGTTCCGCCGCTATTTTCGCATCCGCGACGGCGAGCGCAAGGCGATGCTGATGCACGCCCCGCCGCCGCAGGAAGACCCGCAACCGTTCCTCGACGTCGCGGCCTGGCTCAGCGCCAACGGCCAGCGTGCGCCCGAGGTCTACGCCGCCGATGCCGAGCGGGGCTGGGCGCTGCTCGAGGATTTCGGCGACGATCGGATGCGCGATTGGCTCGAGCTCAATCCGGATGGCGAGGATGCGGCCTACGCAACCGCGATCGACGCGCTGGTCGCGCTCCACCAGCGTTCGGCGGGTCCGTTCGGGCCGTACGACATGGCCGCCTATCTCCGCGAGACGGCGCTGTTCACCGAGTGGTATTGCCCCGCGGCAAGCCTCGAAGTGGACGAGGTTGGGCACGAGCGGGCGTGGGACGCGGTGCTGTCGCCGCTGCTCGCGCGGCAGGCGCCGGGCGTGACCGTGCTGCGCGACTACCACGCGGAAAACATCATGCTGCTGGAGCCCGAGAAGGCGGGCGGCGGTGCGCAGGGCCTGATCGATTTCCAGGACGCGCTGGTCGGGCACCCGGCCTACGACCTGGTCAGCCTGCTGCAAGACGCCCGGCGCGACGTGCCGGAAGAACTCGAGCGGCGCATGCTCGACCGGTACCTCGATCGCGCGGGTGCCGGAGGCGAGTTCGAAGCCGACTACGCTCGGCTGGGGGCGCAGCGAAATGCCAAGATCGTCGGCATCTTCGTCCGTTTGTGGAAGCGCGACGGGAAGCCGAACTACCTGTCCCTCATCCCCCGCGTGTGGCGCGCGATGGAGCGCGACCTCGCGCACCCGGCGCTCGCTCCGGTGGCGGAATGGTTCGATCGCAACATTCCGCGCGAAGTGCGCGAGCATCTCGGAGGCCGGCTGGCGTGACGAGCCTCGCCAGCGACACCGCGATGGTCATGGCGGCGGGGCTCGGCAAGCGGATGCGTCCGCTGACCGCGACCCAGCCCAAGCCGATGGTGCGAGTCGCGGGCAAGCCGCTGCTCGATCACGCGCTCGACCGGCTGGCCGAGGCGGGCGTTGCGAAGGCGGTGGTCAACGTCCATTACCTCGGCGACGCGATCGAGGCGCACGTGAAGGCGCGTTCGGCGCCCGTGGTGACCATCTCCGACGAGCGCGACCTGCTGCTCGAAACCGGCGGCGGGATGGCCAAGGCGCACCGCGCCGGCCTGCTGCCTGACCCGTTCTTCTGCCTCAACGCCGACAATATCTGGCTCGACGGCCCGCAGAACGCGTTCGCCGACTTGTCGGCCGGGTGGCGGCCGAACGAGATGGACGCGCTGCTGCTGGTGGTCCCGCACTCGCGCGCAGCCAACTTCCGTGGGAGTGGCGATTTCCACATGGACCCGGTCGGGCGCCTGTCGCGCCGCAAGCCGGGCCGCATCGCGCCGTTCATCTACACCGGCATCCAGCTCGTCAGCCACCGCCTGCTGCGCGACGCGCCCGATGGGCCGTTCGGCACGATGACGCTGTGGGAGCGCGCGATCGAGGAAGGGCGCCTCTACGGCACCACCTTCACCGGCCGCTGGTTCGAGGTCGGCACGCCCGAAGCGATCAAGCCGACCGAGGAAGCGCTGCGGAGTGGCTGAGCGGCCCCTATGACCGACCGAGGGCCGCAAGTCTATTCGATCGCCGCCCACCGCGGGTTCGCCGATGCGCTCGTCGCGGGGCTGATCCCGCGCTACTCCGAGCCCGAACTGGGGTTGGCGCGGCTCACCCTGTTGCTGCCCTCCACCCGCGCGGCACGCACGGTGCAGGAGGCATTCGTCCGCGCGAGCGAGGGCGGTTTGCTGATGCCCCGCATGGCGGTGGTGGGCGATTTCGACCTCGACGAGACGCTGGGACCGCTGCTCGATCCGCTCGGCGCGGCGGACATTCCGCGCGCTGTGGAGCCCACCTTCCGCTGGCTGCGCATCGCGGAATTGCTGCGCGAGGAAATGCCCGACGCACCTCGCGGCTCGGCGCTGCTGCGGCTGGCGCGCGAAGTGGCGCGGACGATGGACCGGCTGCTGGTCGAGGACATCGGCCCCGAGGAACTGCTCGGCGACCGTGTGCGCGAGATCGTCGGCGAGATGGCCGAGCACTGGCAGCGCTCGGTCCGCCTGTTCGCACGGGTCCAGGCGCGTTGGTTGGCGGAGCTCGGCGCGATGGGCGCGCTCGATGCCTCCGCGCGGCGCAATCGCCTGTTCGACCACGCATCGCGAGCGTGGAAGGCGCAGCCCCCGACGACCCCGGTGGCGGCGGCTGGCGTCACCAGCGCCAGCCCCGCCCTAGCAAAGTTGCTGCGCACCGTCAGCGAGTTGCCGCAGGGCGCGGTGATCCTGCCCGATCTCGACCTCGGGATGTCGGAGGCGGTGTGGGACGAGCTCGGAACCGCCGGAGGCCCGGACGACCCCCCGTTCGGCCAGGACGACGCGGTCACCCACCCGCAGTATCACCTGAAGCTGCTGCTCAACCGGATGGGCGTCAACCGCGCCGAGGTGCAGCAGTGGCACCGCCGCGGCCTCGCCGCCGCCCCGCCCGAGCGTAGCCATGCGATCTCGAGCGTCTTCCTCCCGCCCGAGGCCAGCAAATCGTGGGTCGACCTGCCTCCCGAGAAGCGCCGCCTCGCGGGGGTGCGGGTGATGGAGACAGCCAATCCCGAAGCCGAGGCGCAAGCGATCGCGTTGCTGATTCGCCAAGCGGTTGCAGTGCCGGAGAAGCGCGTCGCTTTGGTGACTCCCGACCGCGCGCTCGCCCGCCGGGTGGTCCAGCACCTGCGTCGCTGGAACATCGTCGCGGACGATTCCGCCGGGCGACCGCTTAGTCAGACCCCGGCGGGTAGGTTGCTGCTGCAGCTTGCCCAAGTGGCGTCGGAAAGCGCCGCGCCGGTTGCGCTGATCGCCGCCTTGTCGAACCCTCTGGTCCGCAGCGGCGAGGAACGAGGCAACTGGCTCGACCGGGTCCGTACGTTCGATCTCGCCTTGCGCGGCCCGCGCCCGGAGCCGGGTCTCGGCGGTCTCGCCCGCATCGCCGGAGATGCGAGCTTGAATGACTGGTGGGGCGAGGTTGAACCACTTGTGCGCCCACTTGTGGCGGCGGAGACGTTGCCGCTGGCCGAGTGGCTCGACCGGCTCGCCGCCGCCGGGGAAGCCCTTGCCGGCGAGGCACTGTGGAGCCGCGAGGACGGGCGTTCTCTATCCGCGCTGATGGAAGACCTCCGCCTCCACGCCCGCCAAGTCGGCACCGTGCTCGAAGCCGGCGACCTCCACGCCGCGCTCGCCGACGCGATGGAGGCAGAAGCGGTCCGCCCGCCCTACGGCGGCCACCCCCGCGTCGCCATCTACGGCCTCATCGAATCGCGCATGGCCCGCGCCGACCTGACCATCGCGGCGGGCCTCAACGAGGGCACCTGGCCGGCGCGTCCCGCGACCGATCAGTTGCTCGCTCCCGCTGTCCTGCGCGCGCTCGGGGTGCCCGGCGCCGATTTCCGCATCGGCCTGTCCGCGCACGATCTCGCCGCCGCGATGGGCGCGCCCGAGGTGGTGCTGAGCCGTTCGCGCCGCGATGAGAGCGGCCCGGCAATCGCGTCGCGTTTCCTTCTCCGGGTCCAGGCGCTGCTCGGCGAATTGGGCGACGCCCACCGTGAGACCGAGGCACCCGCGTTGGCGCAAGCCATCGATCTCGCGCCGCCCGGAGCGCCCTATCCGCAGCCCAAGCCGATGCCGAGCGCCGAGCAGCGCAAGGTGCCCCTCAGTGTCACCAGCCTCGACCGCCTGCGCGCCGATCCATACCAGTTCTACGCCTCGGCGATCCTCGGGCTGTCCGAGCTCGACCAGCTCGACGCGCAACCGACCCCGGCGTGGCAGGGCGAGCTCGCCCACAAAATCCTCGAGGTGTGGCACGGCACCGGCCGGCCGCTCGCCGAAATCGCCGAGCAAGAGCTGAACGCAATGCACGCCCATCCGCTCACCCGCGCGCTGTGGCGGCCGCGGCTGCTGAAGGCGCTCGAATGGATCGAGGCGCAGGTTGCCGCCCATCCCGGCCGCACGCCGGCGTTGTGGGAAGCGTGGGGCCGGATGGAGTGGCGCGGCGTGCCCTTGCGCGGGCGGATCGACCGGCTCGACCGCCTGGAGGACGGCAGCTACGCGGTGGTCGACTACAAGACCGGCCGCCCGCCCTCGGGCGCGCAAGTCGAGGCGGGCTACGCGCTGCAGCTCGGCACGCTCGGGCTAATGGTCGAGGAGGGCGCGTTCGAGAAGGCACGCGGCACTGCGACACGGTTCGAATACTGGTCGCTCGGCAAGAGCAAGGATAGCGACACCGGCTTCGGCTACGTCACCACGCCGCTGCTCGAAGGCAACAAGCGCAGCGGCATCCCGCCTGCCGAGTTCCTCCCGCGCGCCCGCCAATACCTCGACGAAGCGCTCGACCTGTGGATCCTCGGCAGCGAGCCGTTTACCGCACGGCTCAACCCCGATGCGCCGGGCTATGCGACCTACGACCAGCTCATGCGCCTCGACGAATGGGTGGGGCGCGAGGGATGAGCGGGGCGGTCTATCCCCTGCAGGACAACCAGGCGCGGGCGGTTGCGCCGGAGCGCAGCGTGTGGCTCTCCGCCTCCGCCGGCACGGGCAAGACGCAGGTGCTGTCCGCCCGCGTATTGCGCTTGCTGTTGCAGCCGGGTGTGAAGCCGTCGCAAATCCTCTGCCTCACCTTCACCAAGGCGGGCGCCGCCGAGATGGCGGAGCGGGTCAACGCGGTGCTCGCGCGCTGGGTGCGGCTGAAGCCCGACGAGCTCGGCGCCAACCTTCTCGCGATCGGAGCGCCGATCGATCCCGACACGCTGGCGCGGGCGCGCACGCGGTTCGCGGCGGTGCTCGATTGCCCCGGCGGGGGCCTCAGGATCGACACCATCCACGCGTTCTCGCAGTGGCTGCTCGCGGCGTTTCCGGACGAGGCGGGCCTAGTTCCGGGCACGCGGCCGATGGAGGACCGCGACCGCGAACTGCTGGCGCACAACGTGCTCGCCGCGCTGGTGACCGAAGCCGAAGCGACCGGCGAAATTTCGGTGCTCGACCCGCTGGCCATGCTCAGCGAGCGGATGGGTCCCGACGGCGTGCGCGGGTGGCTGATGCGCTGCGCCGAGGCGCGCGAGGTGTGGCAAGGGACCGGCGGGTGGCAGCCGCCGATGCGCGAGCGGGTGCTGGGCCTGATCGGGCTGCCGACTGATGCCGATGAAGCCAGCCTGGCCGAGCTGTGCGCTGAAGGGGTGTTCGACTGCCAGGCGCTGCAGCGCGTCCTGTCGGCCAACCAGGCGTGGGGCACCGCGACTGCCGACAAGTCGGTCGCCGCGATCGGCGATTTCCTTGCGGCTAGCGGCCTCGGACGGGCCCGCGCGGCGGCGCCGATGGAGGCCGCACTATTCACCCAGAAGGGCGAGGTGCGTTCGCTCAAGAACCTCGAGAAGTGCGATCCTAACTATGCCGACGACGCCGCTGCCGTCGCCGCATCGCTGCTCGCGTTGCGCGAACGGCAGGCACTGCTGGCGCTCGCCGGCTTCCTCACCCCCGCGCTGGAGTTGGGAAGGCGTTTCGCCCTCGCTTGGGAGGACGCCAAGGAGCGCGAGGGGCTGATCGACTTCGACGACCAGATCCGCCGCGCCGCCGCGCTGCTGACGCGGTCGGATATCGCCGACTGGATACGTTACAAACTCGACCGCCGCTTCGACCACATCCTGATCGACGAGGCGCAGGATACCAACGAGGCGCAGTGGGACATCATCCGCGCGCTCACCGGCGATTTTTTCGCGGGCGAGGGGCGGCGCGGCAGCGAGACGATGCGCACGATCTTCGTGGTGGGCGACTACAAGCAGGCGATCTTCCGCTTTCAGGGCACCAGCCCGGAGAACTTCGCCACCGCGCGCCGGCACTACGCGGAGCTGATCGATGCGCTGGCGGACGAGGGCAAGGGCCGGTCGCTTCTCGACCTCGGCTTGGGGCGCAGCTACCGCACCGCGCAGCCGGTGCTCGATTTTGTCGACCGCGCGATCGGGGCGATTGGCCCGGAAAGCTTCGGGCTGCGGAACGCGGCCGAACCGCATGTCGGCGATGACCGGCCCGGTCTCGTCACCCTGTGGCAGCCCGTCTCCGCGCGCGAGGACGACCCGGACGACGACGGCCCGGAGGACTGGCTGTCCGAACCCGAGCGCGCGATGGCCAACCGCATCGCCGACCAGGTGAAGGATTGGCTCGATCACGGCTTCCCCCTGGTCAAGGGCGGCGCGCGCAATGCTGGCCCGGGCGACGTAATGGTGCTGGTGCGCAAGCGCCGCGAGCTTGCCGGCCTGATCGTCGCGCGGTTGCACGCGGCGGGCGTGCCGGTGGCGGGTATCGACCGGCTGCGGCTTGGCGCGCCGCTCGGGGTCAAGGACCTGCTCGCCGCGCTGCGCTTCGCCGCGCAGCCGCTCGACGATCTGAGCCTTGCGAACCTGCTCGTCAGCCCGCTGATCGGCTGGTCGCAGGAGGAGCTGCTCGATCACGGTTATCGCCCCAAGGGCACGAGGCTGTGGGATCATCTGCGCAAGGGCGCGCATGCGCGCCAGATCGAAACGGCGCAGCGCCTGCGCGATCTGCTCCGCCTTGCCGACTACGAGCCGCCGCAGGCGCTGCTGCACTGGCTGCTGGTCGGGCCGTGGCAGGGGCGTAAGGCGCTGGTCGCGCGGCTCGGGCGCGAGGTGAACGATCCGGTCGACGAGCTGCTCAATGCCGCCAACGCCTACGCCTCGACCCAGACGCCAAGCCTCGCGGGCTTCCTCGCGTGGTTCGATGCGGGCGAGGGCGAGTTGAAGCGCGAGGCGGACGGCAGCGGTGGGCTGGTGCGGGTGATGACGGTGCACGGCTCGAAGGGGCTGCAGGCGCCGATCGTCATCCTCGCTGACGCCGCGGGCAATCCGGACGCTTCGCTGACCCGTGGGCTCAAGCTGGCCGAGGAGCTTCCCGGCGGTGGCGGGCGGACTGTACCGCTGCCGTCGCTGCGTAAGGAGGAGAAAGCGGGCCGCGTGCTCGAGGCCGAAGCGGCCGAGCGCGCAGCCGAGCGGCAGGAGCATTGGCGGCTGCTCTACGTCGCGATGACGCGCGCGGAGGAGGCGCTGTTCATCGGCGGCGCGCTGGGCAAGCGCGAGAAGGAGCCGGCGCCCGACTCGTGGTACGCTCGCCTGGCGCAATTGGTCGATGGCGCGCCGCTGGCCGATCCCATCTGGGGTGCGCGTTCGGAATGGGGACGCAGGGCCGACCCTGTGCCGCGCGTGGCTCCGCAATTGGAGGACGCGATCGATGAACTTCCAGTTTGGGCGACCACGGCGATCGGACCCGAGCCGCGCCCGCCGCGTCCGCTGGCGCCTTCGTCCGCGGGGGCGGAGCAGGGCTCCGATCCGCCGCTGCCCTCCGATGCCGCGCGCCATGCGGCACTGCGTGGCGTGCAGATCCATCGCTTACTCGAACGGCTGCCCGACATCGCGCCGGATCGCCGCGCCGAGGCGGGCCGTGCCTGGCTGTCTCGTCAGGCGAACGAATTGCCCGAAGCCGAACGCGAAGCGCTGCTCGACAACGCGCTTGGCGTGCTATCGCAGCCCGCGTTCTCGGAGGTTTTTTCGCCCGCCGCGATTGCTGAGGTGCCGCTGGCCGCAACCGTGGGCGGCATCGTGATTGCCGGCACCGCCGACCGGCTGCTGATCGAACCGGGCCGTATCACCGTGGTCGATTTCAAGACTACGCGCCGCCCGCCCACCTCGCTGGAGGAGGTGCCAGAGAGTACGCTCCGCCAGATGGCCGCCTATGCCGCCGCGCTCGGCGCGATCTATCCGGGCCGCGCGATCTGCGCTGCGGTGCTCTACACCCACGCCCCGCGGCTCATCCCCATTCCCGAGGCGATGCTGGCGGAGCGCAAGGCGCGCTTGTCCACCCTTCCGGAAAGCTTTCCGCCCGCAGCGGTTGAGTGATCGTGGCGAGCGCCTAGATTGAGCGCAACAAGCAGGAGATATCCCATGCCGACCATCGCGGTGACCGACGCCAGCTTCCAGTCCGACGTGCTCGATTCCGACAAGCC
>JAEWKG010000142.1 GCA_023386135.1 Pseudomonadota bacterium
GCCGGTCATCGCCTCGATGCCGAGCAGGTTGGCGGCGTCCACCATGTCGGTGCCCTGCATCGTGTTGGCGAGGCCGGTGCCCTGCCAGAGATCGCCGCCGTCGAGCAGCAGCGAGCGGCCGCTGCCGACCTCGCTACGCAGCCGGTCGATGAGCGTCTTCAGATGCGCGAAGCCGCCGAGCTTGCCGAATCTCCCGGCGGCCCGCTCGAACTCGATGCAGGTGAAAGCGTAAGCATCGGCGCTATCGGGCCGGATGCCGAAGCGGTCGAGGAAGGCGCGTCCCACGATATGCGGCGGGTTGCCCCGCATCGGTCCGACGCCGAGATTGACGCTGGGCTCGCGGAAGAACACCGGCCGAAGCTGCGCATGGGTATCGGTGATGTGCAGGATGCGCGCATTGCCGAAGCGCTCGAGATCGTAGACGCTCGCATTGGAATCGGCGGCCTGCGCACGAACGCGCGGCAGGCTGCCGGCAAGGGTGGCGGCGCCTGCTAGCGTCAGGAAATCGCGGCGGCGGATGGTCATGCGGGTCTCCGCGCGTCGTAACAGCTCTTAACTATCGAGCATGATCTCCGCGCAAACGTGTTCCGCGTTTGTCGCGAGGGAAAACCGGTTGCCACTTTTCCGGATCATGCTCTAGCGAATTTCCATATCCCTCCAGCGGGTCTTCTCGCTGGTGGCCTGGAAGATCGAAGCCTTGGCGAGGGCCTCGGCTTCCCTGGCCGAGGCAATGGCCTTGTCGAATTCGCCGGCATCCGCGGCCTTCTTTGCCGCGGCCAGCGTGTTTGCCGTGGTGGTCCACTGGTTGCGCAGCTTGCCGGCGTCCTTGTTGGCGGCATCGGCCGCAGCGTAGGCGGCCTTGAACTCTTCCTCGGAGCCAGCGGCTGATGCAGGCGCGGCGCACGCGGCAAGCAGCGTCAGGACCAGTGCGGATTTTGACAGCATGATCCTCATGGCCGCGCTCCCGGCCCCGAAATCGGCAGGCCGTTGCTGACATAGGACAGGTAATATTCGACGTTGCGGTACTCGTCATCCTGCGGGCTGAGCGGCACGGCGCGGATCTGGCTGTTGCAGGTGGTGAAGCGCCGGCTGGTGGTGCCCATGCCGCTCCACTCCGAGCGGTAGATCGGCATCGCATTGACGATGCCGAGCGCCGGCGCCAGGATTTCGGCGCGGATGCGCTCGCCCGGGCTCTGCACGTGGCAGGTGGCGCAGGAGAAGTTGAGCTGGCCGCGCCTCGTGTAGAAATATTCCTTGCCGGCCTCGTAGGCGGCGAGCGCGCGCGGATCGTTCGGGATCTTGATGTCCATCAGCTTGCCGCGCGAGGTGAAGGCCATGTAGGCGGTCAAGGCCGCCATCTCGTCCCGCACATAGGAGTAGGGCTGTTCGCCATTGGCCTCGCGGCAGCGGTTCAGCGCCAGCTCGAGCGTGATGACCTTGCCCTCCTTCTCGTCGAAGTAAGGATAGTTCTGGCGGACGCCGATGCCGCCGTTCGCGAAACAATCGGCATAGGTCTTGCCGTTCTTGAACGGCTTTGAGAACATTTCCTTGCCCATGTCGAGCGCGAACTCGTAGGGCGGGAATTGCTCCTTGTCCTGCCACTGCCGGTACAGGTCCTCGTTCATCGAATAGGGACCGTTGACGAAATCCTCGAACTTCACCTTCGGGAATTTGTCGGTGAAGAATTTCTTGAACGCCTTGGCGTCGGCGACCGGATCGACCTTGTCGGCGGCGTCGGAGGGCAGGGCGCCCGCGAGCGTCATCGCAGCGAGCGCCAGCGCCGCGGACGCCAGAGTGAGCGCGGATCGCAGCCTCATTGGATCTTTGCCGTGGTGGTGTCGGTCGCGCCCTTGTTGTCGACCCAGCTGATCTTGAGCTCGTCACCCTTCTTGGCGCCCTTGAAGGCGAATTTGACATAGGGGTCCTTGGAGATTCCGCCGCCCCAGTCGGCCAGGAATACCTGCTTGCCGTCATGCTCGAAGGTGAGCTGCTGGATGAAATGTGGTGGAATGGTCTCGCCCTTGGCGTTCTTGACGAAGCCGGAGTCCATGGGGTGCTGGATCAGCGCCTGCACCTCGGTGGTCTCGCCGCTCGAAGTGGCGCGCACGCGAATCGTGGATGCCATGTTGAGTTCTCCCTTAACCTCTTATTTGGCGCATGATCTCGGCGCAAACGCGTTCCGCGTTTGTCGCCATGGAAAACCGGTGCCCACTTTTCCGGATCATGCGCTAACCGCCGCAGCCGCCGACGGTGACTTTGACTTCCTTGTCGGTGCGGAACAGCTTGCCGCCGGCCTCGACGAGCACAGTCACCTTGCTGGTCTTTGCCATCTTGATGCGGTTGGCGATCGTTGGCACGGTGCCCGCCGGCAACTTGTAGGACGCGACCAGCACGATCGGATTCTCGGCCACCAGGAACGAGATCGAGGTGACGTCGGGGAGCGTCGTGGTGACCGACACGGGAACAACCGCGCCGTTCTCGGCGATCTCTGGCGCATCGAGCTTGATCTTGTCGGAGGCCTCCGCCGTCTTGCCGTAGAGCGCCTTGATCGCGTCAGCATCGCTCTTCTGCTTGAACGCATCTTCCGGATACTTGTCGTTGGCCGCGGCAAGGGCCGGCAGTCCGAAAGACATGCCGCCGAGGCCGGCGAGGGCAACCGCGCCTGCGCCCTGCAGGATCACGCGCCGCGAGAATTTGTTCTTGGTGATGCTCATCCAAATCTCCTGAAGCCGCACGGGCCTTCAAAGGGTCTGCAGGAAATCCACGATCGCGTTGATTTCCTTCTCGGTCAAAATCCGGTTTCGTCCGAACGGAGGCATCACGGTCAGCGGATTGCGCTTGGTTTCATCGAATACGATGGCGACCAGCTCGTCGCGCTTGTACTTGCTCTTCATGCCGGACAATTCCGGTCCGATGGTGCCGGGATTCTCGCCGCCCTTGATCACGTGACAGGTCAGGCAGTTGCCCTTGCCGCGGTCGA
>JAEWKG010000187.1 GCA_023386135.1 Pseudomonadota bacterium
TCGTCATTGCGAGGAGCGAAGCGACGAAGCAATCCATGGCCCGGTGCTCCCGTCTCGCTCGACAGTGAGTGGCTCGCAATGCCGTAGAGGATAGGCTAGCGCACCCCCATGATCACCAAGCTCCTGATCGCCAATCGCGGCGAGATCGCAGCCCGCGTCATGCGCACCGCGCGCGAGATGGGGATCGCCACCGTGGCGGTCTATTCCGATGCCGACGCCAGGGCGCTGCATGTGCGCGAGGCGGACGAGGCGGTGCACATCGGCCCCTCGCCCGCCGCCGAAAGCTACCTGATCGGCGACAAGATCATCGCCGCCGCCAAAGCGACTGGCGCCGACGCGATCCACCCGGGCTACGGCTTTCTCAGCGAGAACGCCGATTTCGCTCGCGCGGTCGCGGCGGCGGGGATCGTCTGGGTCGGCCCCAAGCCTGAGAGCATCGAGGCGATGGGCCTCAAGGACGCGGCCAAAAAGCTGATGCGCGCCGCCGGGGTGCCGGTGACCCCGGGCTACGAGGGCGAGGACCAGTCGGTCGAGCGCCTCAAGCAAGAGGCCGATGCGGTCGGCTATCCGGTGCTGATCAAGGCGGTCGCCGGCGGCGGCGGCAAGGGCATGCGCAAGGTCGACGCGCCCGAGGACTTCGAAGCCTCGCTCGCCTCGTGCCGGCGCGAGGCGGCAGCGAGCTTCTCGAACGACGAGGTGCTGCTCGAGAAGTGGATCACCTCGCCCCGCCATATCGAGGTGCAGGTGTTCGGCGACAGCCACGGCAACGTGCTGCATCTGTTCGAGCGCGACTGCTCGCTACAGCGCCGCCACCAGAAGGTGATCGAGGAAGCCCCCGCCCCCGGCATGGACGAAGACACGCGCGCCGCGATCTGCGCCGCCGCCGTCCGCGCCGCGCAGGCGGTGAACTACGAGGGTGCCGGCACGATCGAGTTCATCGCCGACGCCAGCGAGGGCCTGCGCGCCGACCGGATTTTCTTCATGGAGATGAACACCCGGCTGCAGGTCGAGCATCCGGTGACCGAGGAGATCACCGGGGTGGACCTCGTCGAATGGCAGCTGCGCGTGGCGAGCGGGGAGCCGATCCCGCTGACGCAGTACGAGCTGTCGATCGACGGCTGGGCGATGGAAGCGCGGCTCTATGCCGAGGACCCGGCGAGCGGGTTCCTGCCCTCGACCGGCCCGCTCGACCTGCTCGACCTCCCCGATCACATCCTGCGGGTCGAAACCGGGGTCGAGGAGGGCGACGCGGTTAGCCCGTTCTACGATCCGATGATCGCCAAGCTGGTGGCGCGCGGCGAGACCCGCGAGGAGGCGATGCTCGACCTTGCGACCGGCTTGTTCGCCACGCGGGTGTGGCCGGTGAAGACCAACGCGGCGTTCCTGCTCGCGTGCCTCAACGATCCGACTTTCCAGGCGGGCGAAGTGACCACCGGCCTCATCGCCGATCGCGGCGACGCGCTGACCGAGATCGCGCCGGCGGGCGAGAACGAGTGGCAGGTCGCCGCGATGCAGTTGTTCGCCCCGTACTTTGCGGCGGGCGAGGAGCGCGGAGCGGGTCCGTGGGGGGCCAACTTCGGCTTCCGCCTCAACCGTGAGGAAGCGACGCGCATCACTGTTCAGCATGGCGGAGAGCGGCGGGCGCTGATGCTGGAGGAATGCACCGGCGCGACCGGCTTCTCCGCCCCGCTCGACGGCGGCGCACTGGTGTGGCGCGATGCACAGCCGTTCCTGTTCACCCCGCCCAACTTCTCCGGCGGCAGCCACTCCGCCGCCGACGGCGCGATCCTCGCGCCGATGCCGGGCAAGGTGATCGCGGTCGATGTGGCCGAGGGCCAGGCGGTCGAGGCGGGCCAGCGGCTGCTGGTGCTCGAGGCGATGAAGATGGAGCACGCCCTCACCGCGCCGTTCGCCGGGACGGTGACCGAGCTGTCGGTCAGCCAGGGCAGTCAGGTGCAGGTGGAGGCGGTGCTCGCGGTAGTGGAGCCGAAAAGCGACTCCTGAATTTCCAAGTAACCCTGAACTTGTTTCAGGGTCCATTTCGCCCCATGCACCTCCGTTGATGGAGGCCCGATGGATGCTGAAACGAGTTCAGCATGACGGGGTTTTGGAGGGTTGCGTGAGCTGGGCGCAGGAACTCGAAGAGCTCCGGAAACGTGAGCAGCTCGCCGAGCAGATGGGCGGGCCCGACAAGGTCGCCCGCCAGCATGGCCGCGGCAAGATGGACGCCCGCGCGCGGCTCGCGGCGCTGGTCGATCCGGGCAGCTTCCGCGAGATCGGCAAGATCGCGGGCAAGGGCAGCTACGACGAGAATGGCGAACTCACCGGCGTCCTCCCCGCCCCGTTCCTGTTCGGCAAGGCCACGATCAACGGCCGCCCGGTGGTGGCGACCGCCGACGATTTCACCATCCGCGGCGGCGCGGCGGACGCGGGCATCGGCCGCAAGATGGAACAGGCCGAGAAGATGGCCCACGAGCTCAAGCTCCCCATCGTGCGGATGATCGACGGCACCGGTGGCGGCGGCTCGGTCAAGACGCTGGAGATGATCGGCTCGACCTACATCCCCGCGGTGCACATGTGGGGCGAGGTGGTGAGGAACCTCGACACGGCGCCGGTGGTCGCGCTCTCGCTCGGGCCGACGGCGGGCCTCGGCGCGGCGCGGATCGCGGCCAGCCACTATTCGGTGATGGTGAAGGGCCTCAGCCAGATCTTCGCCGCCGGTCC
>JAEWKG010000206.1 GCA_023386135.1 Pseudomonadota bacterium
TCGCTGTTCGGCCCTTGTTCGGTCGGTCAATGAAGCGCTTGATTGCACTCGCGGGGCAGGTCAAGACCTCGCGCACCCGAGCATGCCCAGCCCAGCGCCCTCCCCGCTTGCCAGCGACATCGCCGCCGCGCTCGACTGGTGGCGTGAGGCCGGCGTGGACGCGACCTTCACCGATGTCCCGCGCAAGTGGCTGAAGGATGCGGAAGCGGCCCCGGCGCCTGAGGCGAAGTCGGCGACCAAGGCTGACGCGCCACCCCCTCCCCCCAAGGCAACGCTCGGCGGCAATACCGCGCTCTGGCCGCAGGACCTCACCGCATTTCAGCAGTGGTGGCTAACCGAGCCCTCGCTCGACGAAGGCGGGCTCGCTCCGCGAGTGGCGCCGCACGGCAAGGCGGGCGCGGAGCTGATGGTCCTCGTCGCCATGCCCGAGGAGAGCGACCGCGACACGCTGCTGTCAGGCCGCTGCGGCACCCTGCTCGACAGCTTCCTCGCGGCTGCAGGCATGCCGTCAGACAGGGTCTATATCGCCGCCGTGCTGCCGCGCCACATGCCGCTCGCCGATTGGCGGACGCTTGCGGAGGAGGGAATCGGCGCGATCCTTGCCCATCACGTCGCGCTGGCGCGGCCGAAGCGGCTGCTCGCCTTCGGACGCAACATCCCGCCGCTTTGCGGGCACGACCCGGCGCAAGGCGCTCAAAACTTACGTTCCTTTAACCATGAAGGCGGCAGGGTGCCTGCGCTGTACGAGGTGGGTCTCGACCGGCTGCTGGAGAAACCAGGGCTCAGGTCGCGGTTTTGGCAGCGCTGGCTGGATTGGACGGACGGGCAGACATGGGACGACGGGCACGGGTAGCATTGCTGGCAGCGAGCGCCGCCCTGTGCGCCTGCTCCTCGCCCGCCTTCGCCAATTCCAGTGCCGCCGAATATTTCCGCACCCGCGCCACCTCGCCCAATGTTCCCGACCTGCTGAGCAAAGCGGAGCGCGACTGGTACAAGTCGTTGTTCGCCGCGATCGACCTGCACGACTGGACCCGGGTAGACGCGATGTTCGCGGAAAAGCCCGAAGGCCCGCTGCACCAGATCGCCAAGGCCGAATATTACCTCGATGCGCAGAGCCCGAAGGTGGAGCTGCCGGCGATTCAGACCTGGCTGGCCAAGGGCACCGACCTGCCGCAGGCGCAGCAGATCGCCGCGCTCGGCCTCAAGCGCGGGCTCACTGAAACGCCGGTTATGCCGGTTGCCCAGCAGCTGGTTGCCCAGCCCTACGCGCCCAACCGCATCTTGCCACGCTCCGTCAACGACGGGACGATGCCGGCGGAAATCTCCGCCGCGATCCTTGAGCGGATCAAGGCCGACGATCCCGGCGGCGCGCGCATCCTGCTCGACGGAGTGGACGCGAGCCTGTCCAGCGAATCGCGCGCTGAGTGGCGCCAGCGCGTCGCGTGGAGCTTCTACATCGAGAACCAGGACGCCGCGGCGCTGGCGATGGCCAACACCGTGCGCGATGGCGGCAGCGGCGCATGGGTCGGCGAAGGCGACTGGGCAGCAGGCCTCGCGGCGTGGCGCCTCAATGACTGCTCGGGCGCGGCGGACGCGTTCGGCCGCGCGACCCGTTCGGCGCAGAACCTCGAGCTGACCGCAGCAGCCTATTACTGGTCGAGCCGCGCGCTGGTGCGATGCCGCCAGCCGGAAAAGGCCGCCGAGCAGCTGCGTGGCGCGGCGCGACTCGACGAGACGCTCTACGGAATGCTCGCGCGCGAGCAGCTTGGGCAGGACCTGCCCGGCGGCAAGCGCACGGCGGACTTCGATCTTGCCGACTGGCAGCGCCTGCGCGACGAACCCAATGTGCGCACCGCGGTCGCGCTGGCCGAGATCGGCCGCGATTCGCTGGCCGACGAAGTGCTGCGCTACGAGGCGAAGATCGGCCCGGCGAAGGAATACGACGCGCTGAGCCGCTTGGCGCGCGAGCTCGGCCTACCCTCCACCCAGCTATGGATGGCGCAGAACGCACCGATCGGCGCCAAGGCGGAAACCGCGCTGCGCTATCCCGCTCCACGCTGGCAGCCATCCAACGGGTGGAAGGTCGATCCCGCGCTCGCTTTCGCCCACACGCTGCAGGAATCGCGCTTCCAGGTGAACGCGGTGAGCCCGGCGCAGGCCAAGGGCCTGATGCAGATCACCCCTATCACCGTCCGCCAGCACGCCCCGCGGCTCAACATGAGCGCGAGCTACGTGAACCTTGCCGACCCCGCGACCAACCTCGCGTTCGGGCAGGAGAACCTCGAGATGCTGCGCGACAGCAGCGCTACCGGCGGCCTGCTCCCCAAGATCATGGCCGCCTACAACGCCGGCCTGTCGCCGGTGACGCGGTGGAACAGCGAAGTGCGCGACCAGGGCGATCCGCTGCTCTACATGGAGAGCATCCCGTATTGGGAAACGCGCGGCTACGTCGCGATCGTGATGCGCAACTACTGGATGTACGAGCGGCAGGCGGGCGGCGCGTCCGATAGCCGCAAGGCGCTGGCACAAGGGATGTGGCCCACTTTCCCCGAGCTCGCCGGCGGCGGCGCGGTGCGCCTCACCGCGGCGCGCTGATGGCCATCGACCCGGCGCGCGAGTTTCGCGCCGTCAACATCGCCGTTCTCACCGTATCCGACACCCGCATGCCCGAAACCGACACCAGCGGCGATATTCTGGCTGAGCGGGTCACGACCGTCGGCCACAAGCTGGTCGCCCGCGCGATCGAGCGAGACGACGCGAACCTCTTGGCCGACCGGCTCAACACCTGGATCGACGACCCCGAGATCGACGTGATCGTCACCACTGGCGGCACCGGCCTGACCGGACGCGACGTTACGCCCGAGGCGTTCGACCGGGTGAAGGACAAGGACATTCCCGGCTTCGGCGAGTTGTTCCGCATGCTCAGCTACAAGTCGATCGGCACCAGCACGGTGCAAAGCCGTGCTTGCGCCGTGGTGGCGCGCGGCACTTACCTGTTTGCGCTGCCGGGCTCGAACGGCGCGGTGAAGGACGGGTGGGACGGCATCCTCGCCGAGCAGCTCGACAGCCGCAATCGGCCCTGCAACTTCGTCGATCTGCTGCCGCGATTGCGTGAGCGTTGAGCGCCGCGGCGACGCCCGACGCCAGTCGATTTGCGCAAGCGATTGCGCTCTACCAGGATGGGCGCCTCGAGCAGGCACGCGATGCCCTGCGCGCGCTCCTTGACGACACCCCCCGGTTGGCTCTCGCGTGGAACGCTCTTGGACACGTCGAGCGCGACTGTGGAGACTCGGGTGCGGCTGCGGCGGCGTTCGATCGAGCGCTGGCAATCGACCAGGACGACGACATCGCCTTGCGTGGTCGAGCGCGAATTGCTCTCGAGCGCGATGAGGAAAATGCACTCGCGCGATACGCCGCCCTGCAACGCGCGCACCCAGACGACTTGCACCTCCTGTTGGAGGCGACGGAAGCCGGCTTGTCGGCGCATGTCCCCAACGCGCTCGCGCCGTTACGGACGCAGGTCGAGGCCCACCCCGAATGGATCGAGGGTCCGATCGAGCTGGCTCGCCTTGCCTGGGAGCACGAAGGCGAAAACGGATTCGACTCGCACCTAAGTCGATCGGCCCAATCGGGGCGTCTCGACGGGCTGCAATGGCGCGCCTGGATCGAACTCCTAGCCGATTGCGGCGACTATTCGCGGGCCGCGGACGTAACCCGCCAAGCACAAGCTTTGCTCGGTGGCCCGGATCTCGCGCTGATGGAAGCAGTCTGCGCCGGCAAGGCCGGTGATCTGCAACGCGCTGAGGCGTGCCTTGCCGCCTTGCCAGCGGCCTTCCCGGGTCGGACGGTGCATGACGCGGTGCATGCCATCCGCGTCGGCGAGCTCGAACGCGCGAGGTCGCTATTGGACGCCCTGCTGGTGCAGAATCCCACGGACGTTTCGGCGTGGGGTTTGGCGGAACTCGTCTACCGCGCGCTCGGCGATCCCCGATCGGACTGGCTATCTGGTCGCGACGGGTTCGTGGAGACCATTCGCCTGCCGCTGAGCGAGAGCGAGCTGGCTGGCGTTGCACGGGTGCTCAGGGATTCTATCGCGCGCGGACGCCTGGTAGCCGGCCAGAGCGTGCGCGGTGGGAGGCAAACGCGCTGGCGGCCGCTCGACCGGCCCGATCCCGAACTTGCACCCTTGCGCTGCGCTCTGACCGGCGCGATCGAGAACTATCAGGCGCGGCTGCCGGCAGCAGACGCCGCACATCCGTTGCTTCGCCACCGTGACCTCCGCTGGAGAGTCACCGGCAACTGGGCAGTCAGGCTTACCGGCGGCGGACGGCATGTCAGCCACATCCACTCCCTGGGGATCGTCAGCAGCGCCTGCTACATCGTCGTGCCCCCGGCTGGCACCAGCGGCGGGGTTCTGGAGCTGGGACGTCCACCGAGCGATCTCCGGTTGAACCTCCCGCCCATCCGCACCGTGAAGCCGGTCCCTGGCGAGCTGACCTTGTTTCCCAGCTACCTGCACCACGGAACCACCTCGTTCGAGAACGGAGAGCGGATCACCTTCGCCTTCGACGTATTGCCAGCCTAGCGAGCGCCGTTGCCCCGGACATGTGTTCCGTGTATGTTCTCCCGCATGGAGCGGCGCCTCGAACCTCCGATAGCTGGCCGCGGCGCGCAAGGCGCAGCGGTGCCGACTCGGTTCGGGCTTGCCACGCGCGAGGCGGACCGCGACTGGCGCGACTACATGGAATTGTTGGACGGGCCGCCAGTGAAGCTGCGGACTACGGTCACCGAAGAGCATCCCAAGACGATTCTCAGCTTCAACACCTCACCCGACATCGGCTTCGACCGCTCGGTCAACGCCTTTCGCGGGTGCGAGCACGGCTGTATCTACTGCTTCGCGCGGCCGACGCATGCCTACCACGACCTCTCGCCGGGGCTCGACTTCGAGACCAGGCTGTTCGTGAAACCCGACGCGCCGCGCTTGCTGCGCGAGACCTTCGCCAAGCCGAAGTATCGGCCCAAGCCGCTGGCGATGGGGACCAACACCGATCCCTATCAGCCGATCGAGCGGACCTGGCGGATCACGCGGCAGGTGCTCGAAGCGTGCCTCGACGCGCGGCATCCTGTGACCATCACCACCAAGTCCGACCGGGTACTCGACGACCTCGACCTGCTCACCGAGATGGCCGAGCAGCGCCTGGTCGCGGTATGCGTTTCGGTGACCTCGCTCGATCCGGTGCTGTCGGGCAAGCTGGAGCCGCGCGCGGCGGCGCCCGCCAAACGCCTCGCAGCGCTCGGTAAGCTGGTGGATGCCGGCGTGCCGGTGCACTGCTCGGTCTCGCCGATCATCCCCGCGATCACCGACGGATTCATGGAGGAGATCGTCAGCCGCGCCGCAGCGCTCGGCGTGCGCTCCGCCGGGTGGATCCCGCTGCGCCTGCCGCACGAGGTTGCGCCGCTGTTCCGCGAATGGCTCTCGGTTCACTTTCCCGAGCGCGGCGACAAGGTGATGAGCATCGTCCAGTCGATCCGCGGCGGGAAGGACAACGATCCGGGCTTCTTCACCCGGATGAAGCCGAGCGGGGTGTGGGCTGACCTTCTTCGCGCCCGCTTCGCCCTCGCCTGCAAGCGCGCAGGCATGCGCAAGGAGCGCTTCGAACTCGACTGCACCAGGTTCCGCCCGCCGGCGATGGGCGGGCAGCTGCGGTTGCTCTAGGTGGTTAGGTCGCGCTGCATGTAGAGGGTGTCGAGCACGCGCCCGAATTTGCGCCCGACGTTGCGTATGCGGCCCGCTTCGACGAACCCGTCGCGGGCGTGGAGCGCGACGCTGGCGGGCTCGGCGCCGCCGATAACCGCGATCATCTGTTCGAAGCCGAACGTCCGGGCCTGTGCGATCAGTGCGTTAAGCAATACGCTCCCGAGGCCGCGCCCGGTCAGCTGGTGATCGATGTAGATGCTGTCCTCACACGTGCCCGCATAGGCAGGCCGGTCGCGGAACTGGCTGGCGTACGCGTAGCCCGCGACTTGACCATCGAAGTCGACGACCAGGAACGGCCAGCCGCGGCCGGTGATCGCCCCGATCTTGTCGCGCCAGAAGGCAGCGTCCGGCGGCTCGGTATCGAAGCTCGCCGTGCCCGTGAGCACATGATGCGCGTAGATCGCCGCGATCGCGTCCGCATCGCTCAGCGCGACCGGACGGATCACCCGCGCCATCTCAGGCGACCGTCAGGAAGGCGTCCTCGTCGAGCGCCATCATCGCTTCCGCCCCTGCTTCGATCTTGCGCCGCAGCGCGCCTGCATCGGGCCCGAAACGCTCGAAGAAGTAGCGCGCGGTGGTGAGCTTCGCGCGATAGAACGCCACGTCTCCGCTGCCCTGCGCCAGCGCGGCGGTGGCGGCCTTGGCCATCCGCAGCCACATCAGCCCGAGACACACAACGCCCATGATGTGCATGTAGTGGTGCGCGCCGGCCCCGAGGTTGTTCGGATTGGCCATCGCGTTCTGCATGAACCACATCGTCGCGGCCTTCTGCTCGCCGACCGCCTTGCCCAGCGCCTGCCCGAGCGGAGCGAGGTCGCCATCGGCCGCCGCCACCTCGTCGTCGACCAGCTTGAAGAACGCCTGAATCGCCGCCCCGCCCTTGCTGGCGAGCTTTCGCCCGCCCAGGTCCATCGCCTGCACGCCGTTGGTGCCTTCGTAGATCTGCGCG
>JAEWKG010000255.1 GCA_023386135.1 Pseudomonadota bacterium
GATCACCGCGGTCGCGGGCGACGAGGAGGAAGTCGACAAGAGCGTGGAGCTCGGCAGGACCGTCGCCACCGAGGCGCTGGTCCGTTCGGGCGCGGCCGGGCGCATGCTCGGGGGCGTGCCCTTCGCCGGCGCCGCGCTCGGCATGTTCGGTGGGCTGGGCGGCAAGAAAAAGACCGTCGCCGCCGGCTTGCGGGTGGTCAGCCCGGCGACCGGCCAGGCACTCGCTTCGGGCACCGGCACCGTCAAGAAGAGCAGCCTCACCTGGGGCGGCGGCGGCGGCTGGGCAACCACCGCGGCGGGCGCCGCCGGCTACCAGTCGAGCAAGGACGGCCAGATGTTGACCGAGGCGTTCATCCTCGCTTTCAACCAGCTGGTGGCGCAGAAGGCCGCGCTCGACGCTGCCCCGGCCATGACCATGACGCCCGCGACACCGGGCGCGACGGCGGCGGTCGATACCAACATCTTCGCGTCCGCCAGCAAGACCTCCGCGGCCGTCCGCGCGGTGCGCGCGGGTACCGCGCTCAATCCGACCGGCAAGCGCGACGGCCTGTTCGTCGAGGTGACGGACAACTACGGCACATCGGGCTGGGTTTCGGTCGAAGACCTCAAGTAGGCGGCGCGGCGGTCCCAATTGATGGTGCCGCAGGGTGGCTGCCGGGGCGGTCGAGCGTCTGCGCGGGCGAGCCCCAAGTCTTCGCCCGCTGCGCCATGAAGGCCGACAGGATCGGATGCGGCAGCGCGGCGTAATCGCTCGGCCCCATGCCCATGAAGGCGTGGAAGTCGCGGTTGAAATGCGCCTGGTCGGTGTAGAGCTCGTCGATCGCGGGCGACCAGCGGCCCATCCCGCCGAGCATCCACGCCGCCAGGCTGCGCATGAAGCGCTGGCGGCGTAGGAGTAGTTTGGGCGGGAAGCCGAAGTGCCGCCGGCAAATCCGCTCCAGCGCGCGCACCGATAGCCCGGCCCGGTGCGCGAACTCTTCGACACTCGCGAGGCCCAACTCGACCATCGCCGCGTGGACCGCGCGGATGCGCTCGCAATCGCGCGCGGGCGCATCGAGCGAGCGCAGCACCCCGACGATCCGTGCATATTCGGCGTCGTCATCGGGCGCGCCCGAGAACGCCCCGGTCAAACCGCCGAAGCGCGCGAAATCGGGATGCCGCTCGGCGTCGGCGAGCATGTTGGCGTATTGCGATGCAGGCCGCCGCACGAGGCGCGCCCAACCGAGCGGCAGCAGGCCGATGCCCCACATGCGCGTCGCGCCCAGATCGAACCGGGTCGCCAGCGCGCTCGGGCCGGTGACGGTGAAGCGGGCGTCGTCGACCGGCTCGCCGCCGGCCACCTGGGCGGACGGCAGGTTGCCCGAGAATATTCGCAGGTTGGCCCATTCGGGCTGCAGCCAGTCTTCGACGCGGCCGCCTTCGTCGACCGCGAATTCGAGCCGGTAGATACTGGTCAGGCAATCGGCAAATTCAGGGGGCGGCGCATAGAAGCGCACATCGATCCGGCAATCGTGCGTCATCGCGATCCGGCGCCCCTTGGTCTCGGGCGCAGTGCCCGATCTGCCTGCGTTCAGGCTATGTCGCGACCCGAAGAGCTCTGTCGGCTCCGTGCTTGTATATACGCGACACTATGAGGCGCGAACCCGGCTGGCAATAGCCCTAGCGATAGCGTGCGATGGTCGGCAGATCGAGCGGCTCGGCCGCGCCCTGGTCGGCCATGCGTTGGCGCATGATAGGCTCGAGTATCGGGTGCGGCAGGCGCCCGTATTCGGTCGGGCTCAAACCCATGAAAGCGCGGAATTCGCGCACGAACTGCGCCTGGTCATGGTACTGGCTGTCGAGCGCGTCGATCCAGCTCAGCGTAGGATCGAGCATGTATTGCGCCAGGCTGCGCAGGAACCGCTGGCGTCGCAGCAGCAGCTTGGGCGTGAAGCCGAAATGGCGCCGGCACAGTCGTTCGAGCGACTTGATCGACAGGCCAAGCCGGTACTGAAGCGTAGTCACCTCTCCTATCGCGGGATCGCGCATCGCGGCCTGGCAGGCGACGATCTCCGCCTCTCGCGGAACCAGGCGACCGGCATGGCGCATCAGGTGCGTGTCAATGAGCGCCGCCTTGTCGTCGATCGTGCCATCGCATGCCTCGATCTGCGGCAGGATGTCCGCGAACAGCGCGAAGCACGGGTGCGTGCTGCCGTCGACGGTGGTGTTGGCAAGCGCGCTCGCGTCGCCGATAGCAAACTTGGCCCATCCGGCGGGTTGCAGGCCCAAACCCCAAACGCGGCTCGTGCGCACGCCGAAGCGAATCGACTGGCTGGTCGGGCCGTTGGCGACAAAGGGCCATTGCGGGGCCAGCTCGCCCGGTCCGACGCTCGCGATCGGCGGCGGACCCTCGGTGAACCGCAGCGCCGCCCACTCGGGGTGCAAATAGTCGGTCACCAGTCCGTCGCCGGCGTCGATCTCGGTCAGATAGAGGGCGGTGAAATAGCGTTCGAGCGGTTCCGACAGGCGGAAGAAGCGGACGGAGATCTGGGCTGCGGCCTGCATCAGCTGAACGGCCTGTCCTTTTGCGGAGTGTCGCGACCCGAAGGACTTCTTGTATGTTTTGGACGGTAACGATCTTCGCCCGTCCGTCAAGCGCCACGAAAAAGGGCGCCGCGAGCCCAAGCCCGCGGCGCCCAATTCTGTCGGCTACGCCGCGCTTACGCGGGCAACGCGGCCTTGGCCTGCGCGATGATGGCGGTGAAGGCACCGCCCTCGTTCATCGCGAGATCGGCCATGACCTTGCGGTCGAGTTCGATGCCCGACAACTTCACGCCGTGCATGAACTGCGAATAGGTCAGCCCTTCGGCGCGGACCGCGGCGTTGATCCGCTGGATCCACAGCGCGCGGAAGCTCCGCTTCTTAACCTTGCGGTCGCGGTAGGCGTACTGCCCGGCCTTCTCGACCGCCTGGCGGGCGACGCGAATGGTGTTCTTGCGGCGACCGCGATAGCCCTTGGCCTGGTCGAGGATCCGCTTGTGCTTGGCACGCGTGGTGGTGCCGCGTTTGATACGAGCCATCTGTCAGTACTCCCTCAATCGAGCCCGTAGGGCGCCCACTTCTTGATCGTACGCGCGTCGGCGTCGGCGATCACGGAGGTGCCGCGGTTCTGGCGGATGTACTTGGCATTGTGGCTGATCAGGCGGTGGCGTTTGCCGGCGACACCATGCTTGACCTTGCCGGTGGCGGTGAGCTTGAAGCGCTTCTTCACGCCGCTCTTGGTCTTCAGCTTGGGCATTTTCGTCTCCTTTCGGGGACACGCTGGAGCCAGCCCTGGCAGCCCTGTTGGCCAGGCCGGCGGTGAATCACGTGTCGGTGAAGGGGGCGCCCCTAGGCGGACGAGGACGAAAAGGCAAGCATCGTCTCACCCTTGCCAGGCGCACCCATTTGCCGGAGGCTGATCAAACAGGACGGAAGGGCCGCAAATGAATCTAGCTGCATCGCTCAAGCATTGCCTGCGCAACTTGGCCCGCTTCGACGGCCGGGACGCCCCGGGTCAGTTCTGGCCCTATACTCTAATCCTCATCGGCGGAGTGGTCGTCAGCTGGATGGTATTCATGGTCGGGGCGATGTCGCAAGCCTTCGAGCGCATGCAGCGCTTTGCTGAGGAGCATCCCGATCAGGCGACGGTTACGCGCGGGCCAGGCAGCTATTCGATCCAGATCGAGGGGCACCACCCCGAATTGATGCCCGACATGACGCCCATGATCGGCGTGATGGCGGTGATCGTGTCGGTGTTCGTGATCCTGGTCGCGGCGGCGGTTGTCCGTCGCCTGCATGATAGCGACATGCGCGGTTGGCCCGCACTCGTGCCGCTGGCCCTGCTGGCGTCGGGACTGGCGATGATGGCGCGAATGTTCGGTTCGTTCGGAAGGGTAGAAGGTCCGGACATGTCGCTCTTCATGTGGGCCTTCGCCAACAACATCGTCTACCTCGCGAGTCTCGGCTGGCTGATCTATCTCCTGGCTCGGCGCGGCACGCCGACAGACAATCGGTTCGGGCCACCGCCTGCCACTGCTTAACCAGGCGCGCGCCGCCGGTCGCGCCAGCGTTCGGAGCCCCAGCGCGCGACCACCGCATCGACGCGCGCCCTGTCCGCCGGCCCGAGCGAGGCATAGGTCGCGCAGCGATCCTGCTCGCGGAAGCAGGCTTCGCCCGTATCGAGGCGCAGGCTGGTGAGTTCGCCGTTCGCCCCCGCCAGGCCGATTGCGGTGGGGGTATCGAGCGGCCCGATGTGCATGAACGGCGGCACGGTTACCTTGGGCGGCGGCGCGCCGCGGATCGCGGCGACGAGGATGGCGCGGTAGTCGGCAAGGCCGATCGGCGCGGGCGGGAGCATGTGCGGGCGGCTCGCCACCAGCAGGGTCTGGAACTGCTGCGGGTCGATCACATGGCCGTGACCGAGGAACCCGCCTTCGAACAGCTCCTCGCCGTGGTCGCCGCTGACCACCAGGATCGTATCGTCCCACACGCCCTTGGCCTTCAATCGCGCGACGACCTCGCCGAGCCAGTGGTCGGCATTGGCGACCGCGTTCCAATAGGTCTCGCGCACGCGGGCCGCGTTGGCGGCGTCGATCTCGCCGCGTGGGAGCGGGTGGTCGGTCATGCGATGCGCGACGCCGGGGTGGTCGTACGGGAAGTGCGCCGACTGGAAGTTGAAATACGCAAAGTGCGGCAGCGTGTGCCAATCCTCGGCGCCCAATGTGCGGTCGAACGCGGCGAGGAGGTGGCTCTCGTCCACCAGCAGGCTGCCCTCGGCGGCGAAGTCGAACGCGCGCTTGTCGCGCAAGGTCTCGGCGTCGACGTAGACGTCGGCGCTCGCCCTGGTGCCGACCACGTCGGACATGCCGCCGAAGTTCTCCGGCTGGCCCGAGAACACGCCGATGCGGTAGCCGCTGGCCTTGAGATCGCGCAACAATGACGGGTCGCCCACGCGCGGGGCGAGCTGGCCGGAGAACAGCGACTTCAGGCTCTCGGTGGTGAAGCCGACGTGGCTGTAGGCGGGCCGCGCGACGCTGCCGGCTGCCGCGAGCGCCTCGAGGTTGGGCGCGACGGGCTTGCCGTTCACCCGCTTGCCTAGGACATCGCCGCGGGTGGATTCGAACACCACCACCACCACGTTGGGCCGCTCGCCGGTGAACACCTGCGGCCCGAGCGGCGTGGTCAGCGGCACCAGCTTGAGATCGCCGCCGTAGCCGTCCTCGTCGATCCCGTTGCCCGGAATGTCGAGCGCGAGCGGGTGGCGCGCGGCATCGAACGGCGCGGCATCGTGCTGC
The DNA here is from genome assembly GCA_023386135.1 of Pseudomonadota bacterium. Taxonomy (GTDB): domain Bacteria; phylum Pseudomonadota; class Alphaproteobacteria; order Sphingomonadales; family Sphingomonadaceae; genus Tsuneonella. The sequence goes on from JAEWKG010000255.1 coordinate 5,316, forward strand.
ACCCCGAACAGGCCGTAGCCGTCGCGGTCGAAGTCGGTTGCAAGATCGAGCGAGCGCGACAGCGCGTCCCACGCGAGCGTGCGATTGAGGGCGTACGCCGCGTCGCCGCCGGTGCGCGGGATGGCAAAGGCGAGCGCGAGAAATACGGCGACTATTGGCAGCCACAGCGACCGTCGCGGCGGCACCGCGCTCGGCAGGTTTCGCGGCAAGATGCGCGCGAGATTGTGCCACGCCAGCCACGCCGCCGCTACCAGCGCAGCCAGCGCGAGCAGGCCGACGCCGATCTCGTTCATCCCGAATAGCGCCGCGTCAACGAGGCTGCCGCCGCCGAGTTGCTTCAGGAGCGCGAAGCTCATCGCGTCGCTGAAATAGGAGGCGAGCTGGTACTGCGCCGCCAGTACGCCGAGGAACAGCGCGCCGTTGAGACAAGCGAACACGAACGCCGCCGCCCACCCTGGCCGACCGCGCGTCAGCCGCACCGCCAGCGCCCACCCGGCCACGCCGAGCAGCGCCTGCGCGCTCGCATAGCCGGCGAGGAACAGCACCCGCTCGGGCAGGGTATCGACCGCGCGGCTCATCCCGAAGCCGCCGGTGAACAGCCCGAACTTGCGGTCGGCGAGCAGCAGCTCGATCAGCGACACCGCCAGCACCACGCCGACCGGCGCCAGCGCGAGCAGGCGCGCCCAGCCGATGCGGGCCGTACGCGGAGGCGGAAGGGCGCTGGTCGCCATGCGCGCGTCCTAGCGCGCGCGGCTTAGGATTCGCCTAATGCCCGCAGGCGAGCGCCTCGACCACATCTTCCAGCCGCGCCGGATCGCCGAGTGCGATCACGTGGCCCTCGCTACCGGCGTGCAGCGGCTCGCCGTTCCAGTCGGCCATCGTCCCGCCCGCGCCCTCGACCACCGGCACCAGCGCGGCGAAATCGTGCAGCTTGAGGCTGTCCTCGCACACCAGGTCGATCTGCCCGCTGGCTAGAAGCGCGTAGTTGTAGCAGTCCCCGCCCCAGATCATCTGCCGGTGCGCGGTCTTTTGCGCCAGCGCCATGAAGTGCTCGGCCGCATGGTCCGAGAACGCGCCCGGGCTGGTGGTCGCGAGCAGCGCGTCGCCGAGTTCGCGGCACGGGCGGGTGCGCACTTCGGCGCCGTTGAAGGTGGTCCCGCGCCCGGTCGCGCCGACCCAGCGTTCGCCGAGGATCGGCTGGTCGATCACGCCCAGCACCGGAAATCCGTCTTCGAGCAGCGCGATCAGCGTGCCGAAGATCGGCCTCCCGGCCACAAAGCTGGTGGTGCCGTCGATCGGGTCGAGCACCCAGCGGCGGCTGGCACTCTCGCGCTCGATGCCGAACTCCTCACCCTGGATGCCGTCGCGCCCGGCCTCGGCGGTGAGGATACGCCGCATTGCCTCTTCCGCCGCGCGGTCGGCGAGCGTCACGGGCGAGGCATCGCCCTTGGTCTCGAGCCCGATCGCGCCGCGCCAGTACGGCCGGATCGCCTCGCCCGCGGCGTCCGCCAGCCGGTTGGCGAGCGCGATGTCGTCGGTCAGCGACACTCAGTCGAACAGCGAGCTGACGCTGCTCTCGTCGGCGATCCGCCGCACCGCTTCGCCGATCAGCGGGGCGATGGTGAGATAGCGGATGCGCTTGCTGTCCGCCGCCGCGTCGGTCGCGCGGATCGAGTCGGTGATCACCAGCTCCTCCAGCGCCGAGGCATCGACCCGCGCAACCGCGCCGCCCGACAGCACGCCGTGGGTGATGTACGCGGTCACCGAAGTCGCCCCGCCGTCGAGCAGCGCCTGCGCCGCGTTGCACAGCGTGCCGCCCGAATCGACGATGTCGTCGATCATGATGCAATGGCGGCCCTTCACCTCGCCGATGATGTTCATCACCTCGCTGCTGCCAGGCTTGTCGCGGCGCTTGTCGACGATCGCGAGCGGCACGTTGTCGAGCCGCTTGGCGAGCGCGCGGGCGCGCACCACGCCGCCCACGTCGGGCGAGACCACCATCAGGTCGCGGTGGCCGTAACGCGCCTGGATGTCCGCCGCCATCACCGGGGCGGCGAACAGGTTATCGGTCGGAATGTCGAAGAAGCCCAGGATCTGCCCCGCGTGGAGATCGACCGCCAGCACCCGGTCGGCGCCCGCCTGGGTGATCAGGTTGGCGACCAGCTTGGCTGAGATCGGCGTGCGCGGTCCGGGCTTCCGGTCCTGCCGGGCATAGCCGAAGTAGGGAACCACCGCGGTGATCCGCTTGGCCGACGCGCGCCGCAGCGCGTCGATGCAGATGAGCAGTTCCATCAGGTTGTCGTTGGCCGGAAAGCCGGTCGACTGGACCACGAACACGTCCTCGCCGCGGACGTTCTCGTGGATCTCGACGAAGATCTCCTCGTCCGCAAAGCGGCGCACGCTGGCGTCGGTCAGCGGCAGCTCGAGATAGCCCGCGATGGCGCGCGCCAAGGGCAGGTTGGCGTTGCCAGACATGATCTTCATTGGGCGCCCCGTGGGTCCGCTGCGTACGCGGCGGCTCTAGCCCCGGCCCGCACGATTGCAAGGGTGCGCGCCGAGGCATTCCCCAAGCAGGTGAGCGATCAGAATGTAATCGTTTTGGGCCCTCCGGCGCGTTCTCTGACGGTACGCCAGATATCTGGTGCGACCGATTCGCTACCCGCGCGGTCAGACGAGAAGTAAAGTTCGCTCGCGTCCCAACTCAGGCTGGGGCGAGCATCAAATCCTGCCGAGTTGAGGCCGGTCAGCGGAGTGGCCGGCCCGAAGGCTTGCCCGGTCGCTCCTCGAGTCGCCATCCACAAGTCGACGCCGCCGGTGCCCCCGGGCCGCGTCGAATCGAACAGGATGGTCAACCCATCGTGCGTGATCGTCGCGCGATTGTTGCCGCCCCCGGCGTTCGGCCCGCCGGCTACCAGAGTGGCAGCACCGCCCTCGATGCTCTGAAAGATCTGGCCGCCGGGGCCGGTCGCCGGACGGCGCGAGAAAATCAGAACATCGCGCCCGGTGTCATCTTCGAACAAGTCGGCGGCCTCCTCCATCAGAGGCGAATTGATCTCCGGACCGAGGGCGACCGGCGTACCCCAACCGGAGGGCCCGTAACGACTGACCATCAGATCGCCCGGATCGCCGGTACGGCTGCGGGAAAAATAGAGGCGATTGCCCTGGACGCTCGTCGGGCAAAACTCGGTCGCTGCGGTGTTAATGGTGGAGGGGAGCGGCTCCGGGGTTCCGAAGCCATCGGACCGCGAGGCGCGACGGGCGACGTAGATGTCTTGCGATCCAGCGCGGTTGGAGTTGAAATACATCTCGAGCCCGTCGCGCGACAGTGAAACGCACCCGTCAACCGCCGGGCTGTTGAGCACTGGGGATGCGCCCGGCACCTGTTCGGCATTGGTGGGCGCGCGCCAGTCGGTGAACGCCGGCAACGCGAATGCCGCGCTCGCCCCCAGTATGCCTATCGATGCCGCGATGGCGATTCGGTAGCCCATTGTCGTCGTCCTCCTCATGCAAGCCTCGCGGACCAGGTCGCGAGTCGAAGAAGACTGATGCCGGGCTGTGGTCCGAACAATGATGCCGAGCCGATGGTTTTCCGATATTTTACCGATGGCGGCCTCGACCGGTGTGTTCGCCAGCGCTTGTCGGATCGTAAGGGCTTCGTTAGTTCCAGGCAGCCGTTCCTCCCGATGCCCTGAATCGGCTTTCCTACATGCGATAGCCTGTGGCCTAAGCTTGCGATGGCCAAGACTCCTGTGCACCGCCTGCGCCGCCGCCCATCGTGGTTCCGCCCCGTCCCGCTGCGCTCTCGCCGCGACGGGTGGCCCGAGGCGCGGCAATGCACCTTCCTAGCGCAACTCTACGTCACCGGCTCGGTCAGCGCGGCGGCGCAGGCGGTCGGCATGAGCCGGGCGAGCGCCTATCGGCTGCGCGAGCGTGAGGGGGCGGAAAGCTTCGCGTTCGCGTGGGACCGGGTGCTCACGCTGCCCGGCGCGGGCCACCCCGGCGCGGCGCGGGAGGATCGGCGGAAGGTGACAATGGCGACACTGCTCGCGCGGCTCGAAACCGAGTTCGTGCGCCCAGTCCTGTTCCAGGGCGCGATGACCGCGATCGCGCGAAAGCCCGATAATCCCACGCTTTTTCGCCTGCTACGGCTGACCAGAGACTATCCCGCCGCGCCGGACGACTCCGAGTTCTGGGAGCGCGAAGGGAGTTTCAAAAAACACCCCCGGTCATCGTGACAGGTTGTGACCTTCCGCGTCTTTGCGATCACGCAGGCTTGCGGAATGGGCGGGTGTTAGCCCACCCGGTGCTCGCCCTTGATCCAGCGGACGGTGCCGCTGCTGGCGCGCATGACCACGCTTTCGGTGGTCATCTTGCCGCCGCGCAGGCGCTTGACGCCGTCGAGCAGCGAGCCCGAGGTTACGCCGGTGGCGGCGAAGATGCAGTCGCCCTTGGCGAGTTCCTCGAGCTTGTAGATCTTGTCGAAGTCGCGGTCGGCGATGCCCCACTTGCGCGCGCGGGCCTTCTCGTCGTCGTTGCGTAAGATCAGGCGGCCTTTGAACTGCCCGCCGACGCAGCGCAGCGCGGCC
>JAEWKG010000301.1 GCA_023386135.1 Pseudomonadota bacterium
CGCCGCGCGGGCCGTATTGCCCGCCGGGCTGATCGCCGGCTTCATTGTCGGGGTCGTGTTGGGGGCGCTGGCGGCCGACAGCCGCGCGGACCGGCGCAAGACCCGCGTCCTCGCCCTCTGCCTGACACTGCTGGTCGTCGCCGCGCTGCTTGCACCGGTTTCACGCGCGGGCTTCCTCGGCGCCTCCGTGCTGGCGATGGGCGCGCTCAACAACGTCTTCCGGCGCGACGGGGAGGTGGCGGTCGGAGTCACCTACATGACCGGGGCGCTGGTTAGATTCGGCCAGGGCCTCGCGGCCAAAGTCAGCGGGCGCGAGGCGACCGGCCGACTGAGCGCGGGCCTGCTGTGGCTGGGGCTGGCGGCGGGTGCGACCGCCGGCTCGCTCGCATTTGCGAACGCCCGCGCGCCCGCTCCGTGGATCGCGGTTGCGGGTGCGCTGGCGCTGCTGTTCGCGGCGTGGCGCATCGAGCGCACTCCCGCTCAGTCGGCGAGCTGAACCAGCTTTTCGCGCGAAGTTGCGCCGCGCAACAGGGTGACCCGTGAGCGCGGCACGCCAAGCGCACGCGCGAGCAGCGCCAGCACCGCTTCATTCGCCGCGCCGCCATTGGGCCGGGCGCGTACTTTCACCGAGACCTTGCCGCCCGCCAGCGCGACCGCTTCTTCCCGTGCGCCCGGAGTCACCCGAAGGGCCAGCCTTCCCTCGTCGTCGGCCAGGGCGCGGATAGCGGCCGGGTCCGGCAGCTCAGCTTTGGGGCGCACCATCGATCGCCGCGCGGTGCGCCCGCGCATTCTCGACGTAGTGCGCGACGCCCATGCGCATGCCGGCGACTGCCATGTCGTCGAGGTCACGCATCTTGCGCGCGGGGCGGCCGCCCCACAGTTCCCGCTCGCCCATGACCTTGCGCTCGGTCAGCATCGCGCCCGCGGCGAGCATCGCGTCCGGGCCGATCACCGCTTTGTTCATCGCGATGGCGCCGAGGCCGACGAAGCCGCGGTTCTCGATCCGGCAGCCGTGCAGCATGACCATGTGGCCCACCAGCACATCGTTGCCGATCAGCAGCGGTGAGCCGTCGGAGTCGCCCGGCCGCGCAGGGTCGCAATGGAGGACGCTGCCATCCTGGATGTTGGTCCGCTCGCCGATGACGATCCGGCTGACATCGGCGCGTAGCACGCAGTTGTACCACACGCTCGAATTGGCGCCGATGGTCACGTCGCCGATGATCGTGCAGCCCGGCGCGATGAACGCGCTGTCGTCGATCTGCGGGGTCCTTCCGTGGATTGAGACGATGCGGACGCCGGGACGGTCGATCATGCGCGGCTCTCCCAGGTCTGGCGGTCGATCGAGTAGACGATAGAAGGGTTGAGCTCCTCGCCGAAGCGGGTGTCGATGTAATCGAGCTCCTCGCGCCGCCGCATGCCGAGCCGCTTCATCAGCCCCCAGCTCGGCGTGTTGCCCGGCACCGTCAGCGCGACGACTTCCTCCGCGCCGAAACGCTGGAACGCCGCATCGAGCGCGGCGGCCGCGGCTTCCTTGGCGTAGCCCTGCCCCCACGCATCCTCGCGCAGGCGCCAGCCGATCTCCATCGCGCCGGTGACCGACGAGCCCGGCGCATCGGCGCGCTTGAGACCGCAGAAGCCGAGGATCTCGCCGTCGCTCTTGCGCTCGACCGCCCAGAAGCAGAACCCGTTCGCCGCCGCGCAGCCGGTCACCCGCGCACGGGTGGCGGCCATGCCCTCAGCGTCCAGCAGCCCGCCGAGCCAGCGCATGACATTGGGCGTGTTGGTCCCCGCGAAGAACCGCGGCCAGTCGTCCTCGCGCCAGTCGCGCAGGGTGAGGCGTTCGGTCTCGATCATGCGCCGAGCAGCCGTGCCGCGTGCGCCGCGTGGTAGGTCAGCACGCCCGAGCAGCCCGCGCGCTTGAACGCGGTCAGCGTTTCCAACACCAGCGCGTCGCGGTCACCCGCGCCGGCCGCGGCGGCGGCCTCGATCATCGCGTACTCGCCGCTCACCTGGTAGGCGAACACCGGCACTTCGAACCGCTCCTTCACTCGCCGCACGATGTCGAGGTAGGGCAGGCCCGGCTTGACCATCACGCTGTCCGCCCCCTCGGCGAGGTCGAGCGCGACTTCGCGCAAGGCTTCCTCGGCGTTGCCCGGGTCCATCTGGTACGACTTCTTGTCGCCCTTGAGCAGCCCGCCCGAGCCGACCGCGTCGCGGAAGGGGCCGTAGAACGCGCTCGCGTACTTGGCAGCGTAGGCCATGATCTGGACGTTGTGGTGGCCGCCCATCTCCAGCGCCATGCGGATCGCGCGCACGCGCCCGTCCATCATGTCGGAGGGCGCGATGATGTCGGCGCCGGCTTCGGCCTGGTTGATCGCCTGGTCGACCAGCACCGCGACGGTATCGTCGTTGGTGACATAGCCCGACGCATCGATCAGCCCGTCCTGCCCGTGGCTGGTGTAGGGATCGAGCGCCACATCGGTCAGCACGCCGATGTCGCTGCCGACCGCATCCTTGATCGCCTTGATTGCCCGGCACATCAGATTGTCGGGATTGAGCGCCTCGGCCCCGTCATCGCTGCGCAGCGTTCGGGGGGTGTTCGGGAACAATGCGAGGCAGGGAACACCCAGATCAAGCGCTTCCTTCGCACGCTTGGCGATCCCGTCGACCGACCAGCGCGACACTCCCGGCAGCGATCCGATTGGCTCCTCCACCCCCGAACCGTCGGTGACGAACAGCGGCCAGATGAGGTCGGCGGGCGTCAGCACCGTCTCGCGGTGCAGCGCGCGGCTCCACCCGGCGGAACGCGTGCGGCGAAGGCGGAGGTTGGGATAGGCGGCGGTCATCGGGGCCGCTGTTGCCCCAAACCGCGCCGCCAGGCAATCAGTGCGGGCCGGCGGGCTCCAGCCGGTCGATCTCGCGCGACGGCTCCAGCGCCTTGCTCTCAGCCACGCTCGCGCCGAGCGGGTTGAGCGCCGCGCCGACCGGCGTGGTCTTGAGCTGCGCCAGCACGCTGCGGAACCGCGTCAGGTTGGCGCCCGACAGCAGCGCGCGGGTGACGAACGCGACGCTCGCCGGATTGATCGCTTGGCCATTGCGATACATCTCGTAGTGGAGGTGCGCGCCGGTCGAGAGGCCGGTGGTCCCGACGTAGCCGATCACCTGCCCGCGCCGCACCTGCTGTCCCGCGCTGACCGCCATCTGGCTCATGTGGCAATAGCGGGTGGCGAGGCCCGCCGCATGCTGCAGCTTGACCGCGTTGCCGCAGCCGCCCGCGCGGCCCGCGGACAGCACGTAGCCGTCGGTCACCGCGTGGATCGGCTCGCCATAGGCGGCGTGGAAGTCCATCCCCGCATGGCGGCGCACGTAGCCGAGGATCGGATGGCGGCGCATGCCGAAGCCCGAAGTGACCCGGCCCGGGACCGGAGCCAGCAGCCCGCTGGTCTGTTCGCCGACGCCCGAGGCTTCGTAGAACTGGTCACCGCTGCCCCAGCGCATCAGCTGGGTCTTGGGCTTACCGCCGCGGTCGATGCCGGCGTAAAGCAGTTGCCCGACCTGCCGCTCGCCGGTCGCTGCGCGGCGGTACGATACGATCATGTCGAAGGTGTCGGTGGGCAGCACGCCGCTGTCGAGATCGACCTGGGTGCCAAGCTGCTGGAGGTACTGCTGCACCGCGCTCGCCGGGGCGCCTGCAGCGCGCATCGCGCGGTAGAGGCTGCTGCCCGCGACGCCGCGAATGCGCAGCGGGGTGGCATCGACGCGGATCGGCTTGCGGGTGATCGCGAGGCCGCCGCCGCTGCGCTCGATCTCCAGCGCAAGGTCGAACCGCGCGCGGAACGAAAGATTGTCGAGCGGGCGCGGCTGGTCGACTCCGGGCCGGCGGCCGAGCCTAATGTCGACCTGCGTGCCCGGCGCGATGTCACCGAGGCCGACGTTCTGGGCGATCATGCTCTCGACCCGCGCCGCGTCGCCGGCGCCGATCCCGGCGCGCTGCAGCATCCGCCCGAAGCTGTCGCCGCGCGCGAGGGTGGCAACGAACTCGATCGTCGGGCGCTCCGGCGCGGCGCGCAGCGGCACCACCGCGGGCGTCGCGCCCATGTGCCGCCCGCTGTCGGCGCCGAGGCCGAGCGGCATGATCATCTGGCTGCGGAATTCGTCGCGCACTTCGCTGTCGACCCGCGTCGCCGGCGCCGCCTCGAGCGGGGCGAAACCCGGCCAGAAGGCGAGACTGAAGGCACTGAGGCCGAGGAAGGTGCCCAAGCCCCGGAACCAGCGGCGGCTGCCGATCGCCTCGGCGAGATCGGGCGCGAGGTCCGCACGGTCGAGGCGCCGCTCGGCGCGCATCCGCCAGGCTTCCACCCGCTCAAGGAGTGCACGGCCCTGCTGGCGCCAGCCCGGCTCGCTCTCGCGGACCATCTGCGCGTGCGTGAGCGCGGCGGCGCGCCACCCGGGCACGCCGTCCGCGGGGCCGTGCCCCGAATGCTCATTGTCGCGCGACTGGAACAGCGCGGCCTCCACACAGCTTGCGCGAGCGGCGATCCCGCGCTGCCCGCACGTTTTCTCTGCCCGAACGAAGTTAATGACGGCCTAATTTTTCAGTCGGTTGCGACGCTGCGCCCCCGGTGCCACATTGGCGGGCGTGACGATCAAGGCGGTCCTCGGACCCACCAACACCGGCAAGACGCACCTCGCGATCGAGCGGATGTGCGGCCACTCCTCGGGCGCGATCGGCTTCCCGCTGCGGCTGCTGGCGCGCGAGGTGTACGACCGCGTGGTCCGTCTTAAGGGCGAGAAGGCGGTGGCGCTGATCACCGGCGAGGAGCGGATCGAGCCCAAGGACGCGCGCTATTTCTGCTGCACGGCGGAGGCGATGCCGCGGCTGGGGGGAGGGCACGCATTCGTCGCGCTCGACGAAGCGCAACTCGCCGCCGACCGCGAGCGGGGGCACGTGTTCACCGACCGTTTCCTGCATGCACGCGGGCGTGAGGAGACGATGCTGCTCGGCTCCTCGACGCTCGAACCGATGGTCAAGGCGCTGATCCCCAAGGCGGAGATCGTCACCCGCCCGCGCTTCTCCACCCTGACCCATGCCGGCGCGAAGAAGTTGAGCCGCCTGCCGCCGCGCAGCGCGGTGGTCGCGTTTTCGACCGAGCAGGTTTACGCCGTGGCGGAGATGCTGCGGCGGTTTCGCGGCGGCGCGGCGGTGGTGATGGGCGGCCTCTCGCCCGAGACGCGCAACAAGCAGGTCGCGCTGTTCCAGTCGGGCGAGGTCGATTACATCGTCGCCACCGATGCGATCGGTATGGGCCTCAACCTCGACGTGACGCATGTCGCGTTCGCCGGCCTCAGCAAGTTCGACGGAGTGCGCCAGCGCCGGCTGACCCCGCCCGAGATGGCGCAGATCGCCGGGCGCGCGGGACGGCACCAGCAGGACGGCAGCTTCGGCACGCTCTCGGGGATGGGAGGGACCAATCCCGAATTCACCGACGAAGAAGTCTACGCGATCGAGGAGCACCGCTTCGCCCCGCTGACCGCGCTCTACTGGCGCGAGGCGGAGCCGCGGTTCGACAGCGTTGCCACGCTGATCGCCGATCTCGAATCCGCCCCGCCCGAGCCGGGGCTGGTGCGTGCGCCCGAAGCGGTCGATCTCGCGGTGCTCAAGCGGCTGGCGGAGGATCCGGCCGCGGCCGATGTGCGCGGGCCGCGCATGGTGCGGCGCTTGTGGGAGGCATGCAGCCTGCCCGATTTCCGACAGAGCGGACCTGATACTCACGCGCGGTTCGTCGCGCGGCTGTGGCAGGATCTGCGCCACGGGCACTTGGGCGCGGACTACGTCGCCGCGCGCATCGCCGAGCTCGACCGGCCGCAGGGGGACATCGACACGCTGCAAGGGCGTATCGCCGCGATCCGATCTTGGGCATACATCGCCCAGCGCCCCGACTGGGTACTGGCGCGCGATGAGATGGCCGCCCGCGCCCGCGCGGTCGAGGCCCGCCTGTCCGACGCGCTCCACGCGCGGCTGACCGAGCGGTTCGTCAACCGGAGGACCACGATCCTGATGAAGAGCATCGGCAACGACGCGGCGCTGCTGCCGGTTTCCCTCGGCGAGGGTGACGTCGTGACGGTAGAGGACGAGCCGATCGGCCACCTCGACGGCTTCCGCTTCGTGGTCGACGCCAAAGCCAACCACAGTGACCGGCGCATGCTGCTCGCCGCGGCGGAGAAGGCCTTGCCGCGCCTGCTGGCCGAGCGGGCGCGCGCGGTTGCGGCCGATCCGGCGTTCGAGCTCGTCGCCGGCGAAGTGCGTTGGCAAGGCAGGCCGATGGCGCACCTCGAGCCGGGCCCGGCGGCGACGCGGCCGAAGATAATCCCGACGCGCGAGCTGGCCGCGATCCCCGAGAACGAACGGCAGGCGCTGCTCGGTGCGATCGAGACCTGGCTCGCCGCACGCCTTTCGCCGCTCGCCCCGCTGACCGCGCTGGAGGCCGCGACGCGCGATCCCGCCGCCGGGAGTGAGGCGCGAGCTTTGCTGCTGGCGCTGATCGGCAGCCACGGCACGATCCAGCGCGACCGCGCCGGGATCGAGCACCTGCCGCGCGAACTGCGGCCGTTCCTGCGCCGCCTTGGCGTCACCTTCGGCGCGCTCGACGTGTTCGCGCCCGCG
>JAEWKG010000020.1 GCA_023386135.1 Pseudomonadota bacterium
GACCTGGCGTCCCTCGCGCCACGCCGATGCGCCGGTCAAGCCGCAGGTGCGCGAAGGCAGCGCGTTCGCCGCGTTGGCCGATCTGGTCCGTTGAGGATCGACAAGCTGCTGTGGCAGCTGCGCCTGACCAAGACCCGTGGCCTCGCCCAGGCGCTCGTCAATGAAGGCCACGTCCGCCGCAACGGCGCGCGGGTGCTGCGCGCCAGCCAGGACGTCGCGGCGGGCGACACGCTGACCGTGCCGCTCCCCGGCGGCGTCAAGGTGATCGAGCTCACCTCGCTTCCCACCCGGCGCGGACCGGCGGCCGAAGCGCAGGCCTGCTACCGCGCGCTTGACCCGCACGGCCAAAGCGCCATAGCACCGGGCGAACCGCCAACGCCTGAGAGGGGCCTTCCGAAATGACCTACGTCGTCACCGACGCCTGCATCAAGTGCAAGTACACCGACTGCGTCGAGGTCTGCCCGGTCGATTGCTTCTACGAAGGCGAGACGATGCTGGTGATCAACCCCAGCGAATGCATCGACTGCGGCGTGTGCGAGCCAGAGTGCCCGGCCGAGGCGATCCTGCCCGACACCGAGGACAACCTCGAACAGTGGCTAGAGCTCAACACCAAGTTCTCCGCCGAATGGCCCAACATCACCCAGAAAAAAGACCCGCCGGCTGACGCCGACGAGCACAAGGGCGAAGAGGGCAAATACGACAAGTTCTTCACTCCGGAGCCCGGCGAAGGCGACTGAAGCTGACCGCCTGACCGCCGTCACGCGCGCCCTCAGGTCACCCATCCGTAACAGGGTGGAAATTTTGTTGCCCGTCTGCTATATAATGCAACAAGCGCGCTGGTGACCGAGTCCCGGCGGCGACGTTCGTATCGGAAAGGCGCGGCACTCTAGCGACACGACGGTCTGCTTGCGATCGGCTTTCGGGCCGATTGCGAAGAGCCTGACGCCTCGCGTTTGCCGCCCATGAAAGGAATTTTGATGGCTAGCCAGGCCCCCACTGCCTTCGATGTCGGCGATTACGTGGTCTACCCCAAGCACGGCGTGGGCCGTGTGGTCGAGCTGCAGAGCGAGGAAATCGCCGGCATGAAGCTCGACCTCTATGTCCTGCGCTTCGAGAAGGAGCGGATGACGCTCCGCGTGCCGATGAACAAGATCGAATCGATCGGCATGCGCAAGCTGTCGAGCGACAAGACCTTGAAGGAAGCGATGGAGACCCTGAAGGGCAAGCCCAAGGTCAAGCGCACGATGTGGAGCCGCCGCGCGCAGGAATACGAAGCGAAGATCAACTCGGGCGACCTGGTGTCGATCGCCGAAGTGACCCGCGACCTGTTCCGCCCCGAGGACCAGCCCGAGCAGTCGTATTCCGAACGGCAGATCTTCGAGGCCGCCTCCAGCCGCCTCGCCCGCGAGCTGGCGGCGATGGAGAAAACCGACGAGCCCGCCGCGCTCGGCAAGATCCTCGCCGTGCTGCGCGAACACGCGCCGAAGTACTACGAGACCACCGAAGAGGCCTGATCCTCTACGGCGGACGAACAAGGGGCGCTTCCCACGTAGGGAGGCGCCCTTTTTCGTGCGCGCTCGACCAACGGGATGCCGCTGTCGACGAAGCGCCTGGACCACAGTCTTCGCGTGCGCTACAAATGTAGCGTCAACCGTTGGAGGCTTCCCGATGCGTCTTGCACCCCTGTTCCTCGCCGCCACCGGCGCCCTTTCGATCGCCGCTGCCGCCTACCCCGGCTCCTCGCACAATGCCCTCGATGACGGGCGCCCGATCCCCGCGGCGTGGGCCGCTACGGGAACTTTCGACAAGGTGAGCGCGGCCGGACCGGACACCGTTCGCTTCAGCACCGGCGACCGCTGGCAGGTGCGCGCCGAGGGCGACGCGCGCACGCTCAACCGGCTGCGCTTCCTGGTCGAGGACGGCCAGCTGGTGGTCGGCCGCCGCTCGAGCGAGGACAAGACCAGGCTGCCCGTCGCGACGATCTACGTCACCGCCCCATCCATCCGCGCCGCGACTCTCGCCGGCTCGGGCGCGTTCGCGGTCGACCGGCTGAGCGGAGAGCAGGTCTCGGCCACGCTCGCGGGCTCGGGTGACCTCACCGTGGGGGCGGTCGACACCCGTACACTCACCGGCACGATCGCCGGATCGGGCGATCTCACCGTCGCGGGCAAGGCCGACAGTGCGCGGCTGACTATCGCGGGCAGCGGCACCTTCGACGGTCACGCCTTCCGCGCCGGCGATGCCAACGCGACCATCGCGGGCTCCGGGTCCGCGGGCTTCCATTCGGACGGCACCGTCGCCGCGCACATCAGCGGCAGCGGCAATGTCACCGTGGAAGGCCGCGCCACCTGCCATCAATCGCGCAGCGGCAGCGGCTCGCTGCGCTGCGGCGGTTGATCGACGAGCGGCAGACCTCACCCGATCAAGGCCTGTCGCAAACTGCCACCAGCGGGATTGCCGCACGGAGCTTGCTGTATTATATCGGCAACACGGACTGGCTCATCAACGAAAGTGAGTTTCCATGTTGCACAAGGTTCTGAAGGGCATTGCGCCGGTTCTGGCGTTCGCGCTCGCCGCCGGCATCTCGGGCTGCGACGGCCATATCTCGATCAACGGGCATGAAGGCGTGCCGCTGTCCGAGCTCGACCTCGCCGGGAAGACCCCGACCGATGTCGTCCTTGCTGGCCCCGACGACGTGATCGTCACCCATGGCGACAAGCTGGCGATCGACGTGTCGGGCGATGCCGAGGCGAAGGAGGCGCTGCGCTTCACCCTCGACGACGGCACGCTCGGCGTGATGCGCAAGAACGGTTCGAAGTCGAACGGCAAGGCGACCGTGCGCGTAACCCTGCCCCAACTGAGCAAGGTCACCCTCGCAGGATCGGGCACGCTCGACGCCGACAGCGTGACCGGCAAGGTCGAGGCGGTGATCGCCGGCAGCGGCACCGCGCGCCTGCGCTCGATCGAGACCGACAAGCTCGAACTCACGATCGCCGGCGCCGGCACGCTCGAAGGGGCGGGTCACGCCAAATCGCTGGAGCTGACCGTCGCCGGCTCGGGCACCGCGAAGATGGCGGGGCTCAAGGTCGACAGCGCCAAGATCACCATCGCCGGCTCGGGCGACGCCAGCTTCGCTTCGGACGGCACGGTCGACGCGACGGTAATGGGCTCGGGCAACGTCAATGTAACCGGCAGCGCGAAGTGCACGATCCACTCGATGGGGTCGGGCAAGCTCAACTGCACCGCCGGGACTACCAGCACCACGGGCGGTCCGCCGGCTCCTCCGGCACCGCCGGCGGCTCCGACTGGGCCAGGCCCGATCCCGACGCCCGAATAAGTTCATCGCCGGGCAACGCCGGGGCGTCTAAGGGCCGCGCATCCGAAAGGAATTTCGATGCGCGGCTCTTCTCTTGTACTCCTCTTAGGCTTGCCGCTGGCGCTGTCCGGCTGTCTCGCCAAGACCGCGTTCGACGTGGCGACCGCGCCGGTGCGCGTGGCCTCCAAGGCGGTCGACCTCGCCACCACCAGCCAGGCCGAAGCCGACCAGAAGCGCGGCCGCGAGATCCGCCAGCGCGAAGAGCGCGTCGGCAAGCTCCAGCGCGAGCGCGACAAGTACGAGAAGGCCTGCCTGAAGGGCGATCGCCAGGCCTGCGACCGGGTGTCGGCAATCAATGCCGAGATGCAGTTGCTGCTGCCGCAGATGCCGGTCGAGCCCGAACGCTAGGCGGCGGCGCGGCGCAGGCGGTCGTTGATCGCGGCGCCGATGCCTTCATTGGGAACAGGAGCGACCGCGACCCGCGGCTGGGGCGCGGCGGCCGCTGCGTGTAGGCAAGCGTAGAGCCGGGCCGCTGCCTCGGCGAGGTCTCCCGCCGGCGACAGATTGCAGTCACCTTGGACGCTGCCGAATCCGATCACGAACTCGTCGACCTCGCCTCGATTGGCATCGAGGCGCACCGGCTTGCCGGGCGAGTAGTGCTGCGCAAGCTGGCCCGGCGCCTCGATCTTGGCACTCGCAACCTCGATGGGCGCGGCGAGCAGTGCGATCAGTTCGCGTTCCTCGATCGGGCCGGCGCGGAGAAGCTGCCAGCCGGCCCCGCGCAGCGCGACGATGGTCGATTCGAGCCCCCGCGTGCAGGGTCCGCCGTCGAGCACCGCGTCGATCCGCCCGCCCAGCTTGGCCAGCACGTGGTCGGCGGTGGTCGGGCTCACGCTGCCGCTGCGGTTGGCGGAAGGTGCGGCCAGCGGCAGTCCGGTTCGCGCGAGGACCGCTCGCATCAGCGGATGCGCCGGGCAGCGCAGCGCGATCGTCGGCAGGCCCGCGGTCACCGCTGGGGCAACGCCGGCTCGGTCGCTGAGCGGGAGGACCATCGTCAGCGGCCCGGGCCAGAACCGCTCGGCCAACATCCGCGCGCGGTCGTCCAGTTCGGCCAGCGCTTCGGCGGCGCCGAGATCGGGGACGTGGACGATCAGCGGGTTGAAATCGGGGCGGCCCTTCGCGCGGTAGATTCCCGCCACCGCCTCCGCTCGGTCCGCCCGCGCGGCGAGGCCGTAGACGGTTTCGGTCGGCAGCGCGACGAGGCCGCCCGCCTCGATCAGCGCTGCGGCGCGGGCAACGCCGGCTTCGTCCGCCCCCAGCTTTTCGGTGTGCTTGTCGCCCATCGGCGCGCGCTATAAGCGCACATCGCCGTCTGGCCCAAGGAGAACCGCCCCGTGTATCGCCCCGCCACCGCCGACCAGCTGCTCGCGCTCGAAGTGTGCGCCGGGATCGGCGAGCTTGCGCAGTCCGAGCGGTTCGCCGCGGCCGAGCCCGACATGGTCGCGGCGATCGTCGAGGGAATCGGCGCGTTCGCCGCGGGCGAATGGGCGCCGCTCAACCGGGTCGGCGACCTAGAGGGCGCCAAGCTCGAAAACGGCGTGGTGCGGCTGCCGGCGGGCTTCAATGAAGCGTATGATCGCTATGTCGAACAGGGCTGGAACACCGTGGCGGCGCCCGCCGAACACGGCGGACAGGGCCTGCCCTTCGCACTTGGGTGCAACGTACTCGAAAACCTCGGCACCGCGAACTTCGCGTTCAACCTGCTGCCGATGCTCACCACCGGCGCGATCGATGCGCTGGAGCAGCACGGCAGCGCGGCGCAGCAGGCGCTCTACCTGCCCAGGATGATCGGCGGCGAATGGTCGGGGACGATGAACCTGACCGAGCCGCAGGCGGGTAGCGATCTCGGCGCGTTGCGCTCCACCGCGACCCCGATTGAAGACGGCGAGCACGCGGGCAAGTACCGCATCGCCGGGACCAAGATCTTCATCACCTGGGGCGATCACGAGCTGGCGCAGAACGTCATCCACCTCGTCCTCGCGCGGCTGCCGGATGCGCCCGAGGGGAGCCGCGGCATCTCGCTGTTCGTGGTGCCCAAGTACCACGTCAACGCCGATGGCACGCTCGGTCCGCGCAACGATGTCCGCGCGGTGAGCCTCGAGCACAAACTCGGCATCCACGCCTCGCCGACCTGCGTCATGAGCTACGGCGACAACGGCGAGTGCATCGGCGAGCTGGTCGGCCGGCCCAATCGCGGACTGATGGCCATGTTCACGATGATGAACAACGCGCGGATCAACGTCGGAAACCAGGGCGTGCAGATCGGCGAGCGGGCGACTCAGGCGGCGCTGGAGTACGCGCGTGAGCGGGTTCAGTCGGTCCGCGCCGGCTCGGCGGATCGAGCGCCCGTCGCGATCATCGAGCATCCAGACGTGCGCCGCATGCTGCTCCGGATGAAGGCGCTGACCGAGGCCGCGCGCGCGCTGCTCTACTACACCGCGGGACAGGTCGATCGCGGCACGTTGGGTGACGCCGCGGCAGCGGCGCGGGGCGAATGCCTGGTCCCGATGCTCAAGGCGTGGGGCACCGATGTCGGGGTGGAAGTCGCCAGTCTCGGCGTCCAGGTCCACGGCGGAATGGGGTTCGTCGAGGAGACCGGCGCCGCGCAGCACTACCGCGACGCGCGCATCGCGCCGATCTACGAAGGCACCAACGGCATCCAGGCCGCCGACCTCGTCACCCGCAAGCTGGGGCTGGAGAACGGCGAGGCACTCGATGCACTGCTGGCGGACGCGCAGAACGGCACCACCAACTCCGCGCTCGCGCAACTGGCGGGCGAATGCCGCGAGATCGCGCGCTGGATGCGCGAGGACGCCTCGATCGACGACAAGCTGGCCGGCAGTGTGCCGTTCACCACCATGTGCGCGGTCGCGGTCGCGGGCTGGCAGCTCGCGCGCCAGGCCGAGGCGGTGGGGGCAGGCTCCGCGCCTTCGCTCGCTGCGAGCAAGCCGGTGACCGCGCGCTACTTCTTGGAGCAGATTGTGCCCGAAGCGCTCGGCCTTGCGGCGGCGGCGCGCGGCGGGGCTGAGGTCCTGTACGCGCTCTCGACCGAGGCGCTGACCGCATGAGCGATCCGCTCGAGCGGATCGCGGCGGCGCTTGAGCGGCTGGCGCCCGCGCCCGCAGCGAACACCGATTGGGCCGCCTATCCCGCATACGTGTGGGACGGCTCCGCTGCGCGCGGAATCGAGCAGATCGAGGCGCCGGCGCTTGGCCAATTGATCGGCATCGACCGGCAGAAGGGTCAGGGGGCCGACAACGTCGCCCGCCTCGCACGCGGCGCGGCGGCGCACGACATGCTGCTGTGGGGCGCGCGCGGGATGGGCAAGAGCGCGCTGGTCCGTGCCGCGACCGTGGCCGCGCAAGGCGAGGGCTCGCTCGCATTGGTGCAAGTCGCCGCCGATGCGCTGCCTAGCCTGCCCGCGCTGTTTGCGCTGCTCGCGGCGAACCAGCGCAACTTCCTCGTCTATCTCGACGACCTCGGCTTCGCGGAAGGCGATTCGAGCGGACCGCGCCACTTGCGCTCGTGGCTCGAAGGCGGGGTCGAGGCGCGCCCCGGCAACGTGCGCCTCGCGGTCACCAGCAACCGCCGCGCGATCGTGCCGCGTCACGGCGCCGAGCAGGATGATCCGCTAAACCCCCGCGACGCGCTCGACGACCTGCAGGCGCTGGCCGACCGCTTCGGCCTCGCGATCGGCTTCCATAACGCGAGCCAGGACGATTACCTCGGCATCGTCGCCGCCTATGCCGGCCCGCTTGGGCTCGCGTGGGAACAGGCCGACGCGCTCGAATGGGCCAAGCGCCGTGGCGCGCGCTCGGGCCGCACCGCGTGGCAGTTCGTCACCGAACTCGCCGGGCGCGCGGGACGCCGGCTCTAGCCTACTCGGTCGTGATCTGGGCGTAATCCTCGCCGAAGCTCGCCGCGTTGCCGCGCAGCTCGCGCTGGGGCGGCAGGCTCTTGCCGCCGAGCCGGCCGATCGCCGCCGCGGGCTTGGCGCCCGGGGCGGTGACCCGCCACACGATCCCGGCGGTATCGTCGGTCACCAGCAGCGCGCCATCCTTGGCGAACGCCACCCAGGTCGGCCGCCCGTGGGTCTGTTTTCCGTCCGCGGTCAGAAACCCGGTGAGGAGCGGCATCGGCTTGCCGGTGGGATTGCCGCGCGCGTCGAACGGCACGTAGATCACGTCGTAGCCTGACTTCGGCGCGCGGTTCCACGAGCCGTGCCGCGCGATCACCGCGCCCGACCCGAACTTGTCGCCGAGCGTGCTGCCGTTGCCGGCAAACGCCAGTCCCAGCGCCGCGACGTGCGGACCCAGCGCGTAGCGCGGGATGCGGATGTAGACCTGGTTGAACCCGTCGGGCTGCGGCGCATCGACCCGCTCGTCGAAAGTGTTGCGCCACCACACCCACGGCCAGCCGTAGTCGGCGCCGATCGGCACGTCGGTCAGGTAGTCGGGCACCAGGTCCGAGCCCAGCATGTCGCGCTCGTTGACCGTGGTCCACAGCTCGCCGCTCCACGGGCTGAACGCGAGCCCGTTGGGGTTGCGCAATCCGCGCGCGAACTGGCGGCCATACTTGCGATCGAAGTTGTAGTTCCAGATCGCGGCACGGCCGGTCTCCGCCGCGATCCCGTTCTCGGCGATGTTGGAGGAGGAACCGACCGTAACGTAGAGGTCCTTGCCATCGGGCGAGAGCGCCACGTTGCGCATCCAGTGGTTCCCGCCGCCGGGCAGGTCCATCAGCTTGACCGGCTTGGCCGGCAGCGTGGTCGCGCCCAGCGCGTAAGGAAACGCCAGCAGCGCGTTCGAATTGGCAACGTAGAGCGTGCCGTCCTTCCACGCCATCCCGCCGGGCGAGGCGAGCGCGGGGTTCTTGAGCACGCTGCGCTGCTCCGCCTTGCCGTCGCCATCGGCGTCGCGCAGCAGGACGATGGTGTTGGGCGAGGGGGTGTCGGCCCCCGCCTTGCGGAACAGGAACTTCTGGATCGCCCCCTTGATGCCGCTGGGCTCGTCGCCGGCCGGGCGGTTGGTCTGCGCGATCAGCACGTCGCCGTTGGGCAGCACCAGCATCGTGCGCGGGTGGTCGAGCCCGTCGGCGAAGCGCGTCACCGCCAGGCCCTGCGCCGCGACCGGCACCTCGTTCGCCTTCCACCCGATCGGCTGGGCGATGCCGACGGTGGGGAAGCTCTCGGCGCGCGCGTCGGTCAGCTGCGGATCGGTCCCGGTCACCGCATCGAAGGGGACTTTCGCGCGGTCGGGGGTGGCGAGGTACCACACGATCCCGCCGATCAGCACGATGACGA
>JAEWKG010000029.1 GCA_023386135.1 Pseudomonadota bacterium
CCCCCGCCTCAGCCCCGCCATGCTGCGGCTGGCGATCGGGTTTGAGCTGCAGGCCAAGGTGCTCGGCGGCCTGTCGAGGGCCGCTCAGCAGCGGCTCGATCAGGCCGCGGCCGCCAAGACCCAGACCCGCAGCACCTCGCCCGGCATGCGTCTGGTTCGCGAGTGGCAGGGCACGGTCCACATGGTCACCATCGGAGAGACCGGCGAGGTCGAATGGAACGGTCAGGTGTGGCGCTCCCTAAGCGCGGTCGCCCGCGCGATCACCGGCACCCACTGGTCGGGCCCCGCCTTCTTCGGCCTAAAGCAGCGGAAAGGAAAGGCAGCATGAAGAAGGTCCGCTGCGCCATCTACACCCGCAAATCGAGCGAGGAGGGTCTCGAACAGGACTTCAACTCACTCCACGCCCAGCGCGAAGCGTGTGCTGCCTATGTCATGAGCCAGGCGAGCGAAGGCTGGCACCTCCTCCCCGACGAGTACGACGATGGCGGTATCTCGGGCGGCACGCTCGAACGCCCCGGGCTTCAGCGCCTGCTCGCCGATATTGCGGCCAAGAAGATCGACATCGTGGTCGTCTACAAGGTCGATCGGTTGACCCGCTCGCTGCTTGACTTCTCGAAGCTCGTCGAAGCGTTCGACAAGGCCGAAGTCAGCTTCGTCTCGGTGACCCAGTCCTTCAATACCACCACCAGCATGGGGCGCCTCACGCTCAACATGCTGTTGAGCTTCGCCCAGTTCGAGCGCGAGGTGACCGCCGAGCGCATCCGCGACAAGATCGCGGCCTCCAAGGCCCGCGGCATGTGGATGGGCGGAGTTCCGCCCATCGGTTACCGACCCGACGGGCGCAGCTTGGCGATCGTAGAGGAGCACGCCGCAGTCATTCGCCACATCTTTGCTCGCTACATCGCTCTTGGCTGCGCGCGCCTGGTAACGCTCGAGATGCTGCAGGACGATATCCGTGTACCTGCACGCGCGACCGCGTCTGGCCGTCCGATGGGCGGCGGCAACTTCACCCGCGGCCAGATATACAAAATCCTGACCACCCCTACCTACGTCGGTGAAATCCATCACCGCGACAAGATTCACCAGGGCAACCACGCGCCGATCATCGAGCGTGAGACGTGGGACGCCGCTCAGCGACTGCTCGCCGACAACCGACAGGGTGATCGGCGCCAGAAACACTCTCCGAACAGAAGCCTACTCGCCGGGAGGCTAGTCGACGAAGCGGGCGAGCCCCTCATCGCGACCCATGCCTGTAAGGGAAAGGTGCGATACCGCTATTATGTTAGTCGGTCGCTGCAACATGATCCGGATTCGGACTCGACCTCGGGCAAGCGCATCCCGGCGCGCGAGATCGAGGCGGCTGTCGCCGAGCGGGTCGCCGAAGCGCTCGATGATCCGATCGCCCTCGCTGTAAGCGCCGGCTTCGCCCTACACTCAAGCGAGCTTAAGCAGACGATGGCACTCGCTGAGCGGCTGGCGGAACAGGTCCGGGCCAGAGATTATCACACTATTCGGGAGCTAGTGAGCAGCGTGCGAGCAAGCCCACGCGAGGTGCGCATCGAGCTTGATAGAGGCGCATTGGGAAACGCACTCAAACTTGAAGCGGGTGAAGAACACCACGGTCCCATCTCGCTGGTCGCGACAGTCCGGGTGACACGCACAGGCCGCGCCGTCCGACTGGTACATGACAACGGCAAGGCGGCGTCGGCTGGCACACCCGACCAAGGACTGATTGCCTTGCTCGTCACTGCCCGGCGCTGGTGGGAGCGCCTATCCTCTGGTGACATCGACATCGCCAAGCTCTCGCAGGAGGAAGGCGTCAACGACTCCTGGATGTCGCGGGTAATCCGGATCAACGTTCTCTCGCCGCGGATTGTCGAGGCGATCCTGACCGGGACCCAGCCGGTGACGGTGACCGCGCGATGGCTGCGCCGCAATGACCTGCCGTTAGATTGGGATCAGCAATGGGAAGCGCTTACAGCATAGAGCATCGCGCGATTTCCCAACGTCGCTTTCATACAATGCAGGTGCGAGTGTTGCCCTTATCGGCCGCGCCGCGACCCGAAGGGCCTGATTGAGATCAGGTTCTCGACTTCTCAGGCCCCGCCTCGTGCGGGGCCTTTTTGCTTCAGATGCCGACCATCGCGAGCATGGTCCTCAGCATCCAGTAGCCCATCCGCACAACGAACAAGAAAAATAGGAACGCGAACTCGAGCTCGACGGGGTCTAGAAGGCGGCGCTTCATCAGGTCAGCTACGCGAACGTCAGGGGTGTAGGAAAGCCCTGTGTGCGCCCGCAATTGCGTTTCCGGTCCCGCCACAGCGTCCACGGAGAATCCCCGGCATACCGGCCCCGAATATCCGCGTAGGATGCTCTCTGCGGACCGGCTCCGGGCCGCGAATGCCGCGGAACTGCGCGGTTCTCGCGAGACCAAAAATCGTTCTATATCAGAAAGTTAGTTAGTGGCGGAGCGGGAGGGATTCGAACCCTCGATACGCTTGTGACGTATACTCACTTTCCAGGCGAGCGCCTTCGACCACTCGGCCACCGCTCCGCATGCTCTGGACGCGCGCACCTAGCCGCCGCTTGATGCGCTGACAAGCGCGGTGCTCGGCCCTAGATGGGCGGCATGACACGCACGTTCGGCACCCCGCCCTCGCCCGCCGAGTTCGAGGCTATCGTCCGCCAGGCGCTGGCGCGGCTGCCGGCGGAATTTGCACAGCATATTGGGGGCGTGGTGCTGTCGGTGGAGGAGTTCGCCGACGCGGAGACGCTGGCCGAAATGGGCATCGAGGATCCCTTCGAGCTGACCGGGCTGTTCGAAGGCATCGGACTTACCGAACAGTCGATCGAGATGAGCGGGCAGATGCCCAACCGGGTACGGCTGTTCCGCGGTGCCATCCTCGACGAATGGATCGCGGAGGGCGAGGACCTCGAGCACCTCATCGCGCACGTGGTGATCCACGAGATCGGCCATCACTTCGGGCTGTCGGACGCCGACATGCACGCGCTGGAGGACGCAGCCGACTGACGCTTGCCTTGGCCGCCGCGCGTGGCACAACGCATAGGCATGAGAACCGTCATCATCGCCGCCGCGCTGCTCGCAGCGCCTGCGCTCGCCGCCGATACGGCGCCTGCTTACCCGCCGACGCCGAGCGAGATCATCGCGGCCGCCGCGCCGAGCGACTGGGTGGCGATCGATCCCAACGACTTGCTCGTCATGACCCTCGCGCCGGATGCCGGCGGGCGGGAGCGCAAGGTGGTGATCCAGCTCATCTCCGCGCCGTTCAGCACCGCCTGGACTGCGAACATCCGCACGCTCGCCAAGGCGCACTGGTGGGACGGTCTCGCGATCGTGCGCGCGCAGGACAACTACGTTGTCCAGTGGGGCGATCCCGATGGCGACGATAAAGCCAAGGCGCGCGCGCTTCCTGCGGGACTCAAGCCGACCAGCGAGCAAGACTATTCGATTCCCCTGCCACCTCCCCCGGCAGCTGAGGCGAGCGGCGCGGATGTTCGCGCGCCGGCCGTCGGCTTTCCAGCGCTTCGTGACAGCTATGCCCCAAGTATCGGCTATACCCTGACCGGGTGGCCTGCCGCGAGCGATGGTGAAAGCTGGTGGCCGATCCACTGCTACGGCGCGGTCGGAGTCGGCCGCGATGTCTCGCCGAGCGCCGGCACCGGAGGCGAACTCTACACCGTGATCGGGCAGGCGCCGCGCCACCTCGACCGCAACATCGCTGTCGTCGGCCGGGTCATCGAGGGGATCGAGAATCTCTCGACCCTCCCCCGCGGGACCGAGGCGCTGGGGTTCTACGCCACGCCGGCCGAGCGCACGCCGATCGTCTCGATCCGCCTCGCCAAAGAATTGCCGGCAGCCGAGCGGCCGCGGTTCGAGTACCTTTCGACCGATAGCGCCAGCTTCGCGCAGTACGTGAACGCGCGCGCCAACCGGCATGACACGTTCTTCATCAAACCGGCCGGCGGCGTGGACATATGCAACGCGCCGGTGCCCGTGCGCCGGGTCGCGGCAGCGAAGTAGTTCAGAGCTTCTGCATCAGCTCGATGCGGTTGCCGAACGGATCGGTCACGTCGCCGCGCGCATAGCCGTCGAGCGGCGTGCCATCCGCGAACCCGACGCCATGCTCGGCCAGCCGGGCGCGCATGGCGGCAAGATCGCTCACCAGCAGCGCCGGGTGCGCCTTTGCCGCGGGGCGGAAGTCCTGCTCCACGCCGAGGTGCAGCTCGACGCCTGGCGCATGGAACCAACAGCCACCGCGCACCGCGAGAGGCGGCGGCTTGGGCCGCTCGGCGAGGCCCAGCACATCGATGTAGAACGCGCGCGCCTGCTCCTCGCCGCCAGCGGGCATGGCGAGCTGGACGTGGTCGAGGCCGACGATCGTCACGCGGCCCCGGTGCGCAAGCCGAACAGCTCCGCCCCCTCGGCCGAGGCGATGGGATACCACGGCTCGGCGGCGAACAGGTCGGGCGCGCTGGGATTGACGTAGACCAGCCGCACGGTGCGCGGATTGTCGCGCACCGAAGCGACGATCCGCTGCGCGATCCGGTTGACGAGCGGCCGGTCGAACGGGTTGTTCATGTACACCACCAGGTCGGTCGGCGGATATTCGAACTGCTCGGCATCGCCCAGTTGCGGGGCGATGCGCGGATCGCCGAACTTGGCGAGGTTGGTGAGGCACACCGCATGCATCTCCTCGGCGAACTCGATGCCGGTGATGGCGTGGAACGGATAATCGGCCGCCATCATCAGGCAGCGCCCCTTGCCCGAGCCGAGGTCGACAAAGGTGCACGCCGTGGGATCGACATCGAGCAGCGCCATCGCGCGATGAAAGTGTTCGGGACCGGTGGCGATGTGCGACACGCCGAGCGCCGCGTTGGGGGAATGGATCGTCAGCCGGGAGAGATACTGCGTCCCGCCGGTATCGACCCCCATCGCCTCGTCATAGGCGCGGTCCGCCTCTTCCTTGCGCTGCCGGTATTCGAGCGACTCCCGCGACGGCAACCCGATAGCGATGCGCGCATGTTTGACCAGCCGTTGCAATGTGCCCGCGATCCCCTCGCGCTTCAGCACCGCCAGAGTGCGCCGCACGAACCAGGCGAGCCGGCGCATCTACAGCCGTTCCGCCTGCGCCACCGCATCGCTCGCGCGCAGGGCGCTCAAGATGCGGGTGAGGTGCGCGAGGTCCTGCACATCGAGCTCCACTTCGTAGGTCGAGAACGGGTGATCCTTGTGCACCTGTTCCAGCGTCACGACGTTGGCGTGGTTCTGCGCGAACAGGCCGGCCATCTCGGCGAGCGTGCCGGGGCGGTCGTAGAGGATCACTCGCAGGCGCCCGATCGCGCCGTGGCTGTCGCGGCCCCATGACAGGTCGATCCAGTCCGCATCGATGCCGCTGGCGAGCTCCAGGCAATCGATTGCGTGCACTTCCACTGGCTCGCCCGCGCGGCGCAAGCCGACGATGCGGTCGCCCGGTACAGGATGGCAGCACTCGGCGAGGCTGAACCCGACACCCGGGGTGAGCCCGCGGATTGAGATCGCCTTCTCCTGCCGCGGCCATTTGGCCTGCTCCTCGATGTTCGCGGTGCTGCCGGGGACGAGCGCTTCCATCACCTCGCGGTCCGGCAGCTTGTTCGCGCCGATCGCGTACATGAGGTCGTCCTCGTCCTCGAGCTCCAGCCGGCGCACCGCTTCGGCGATCGCCTTCTTGCCGATCTTGGCCGGCACCCGCGCGGCGATCTCGTCGAACAGCTTGCGCCCCAGCACCGCCACCTCGTCGCGCTCCTTCAAGCGCACCGCGCGGCGGATCGAGGCGCGCGCCTTGCCGGTGGTGACGAAACCCAGCCACGACAGCTGCGGTTCGGCCGCCTTGCCCTTGATGATCTCCACCACGTCGCCGTTGTTGAGCACGGTGCGCAGCGGCATGTGCCGGCCGTTTATCTTGGCGCCCACCGTCTGCGCGCCGAGATCGGTGTGCACCGCGAACGCGAAGTCGACCGGCGTCGCACCCTTGGGCAGCTGGAACAGCGCGCCCTTGGGGGTGAAGGCGAAGATGCGATCCTGGTAGATCGCCATCCGCGTATGCTCGAGCAGCTCCTCGGCATCGTGGCTGGCGTCGACGATCTCGATCAGGTCGCGCAGCCAACCGACCTGCCCGTCGGGCCGGTCGCCCTGCTTGTAGGCCCAATGCGCCGCTAGCCCGAATTCGTTGGTCTGGTGCATGTCGCGGGTGCGGATCTGCACCTCCACCCGCATCGAATTCTCGTAGATCAGGCTGGTGTGCAGCGAGCGATAACCGTTGGTCTTCGGGGTCGAGATGTAATCCTTGAACCGCCCGGGGATGAACTGCCAGGTCTCGTGCAGGACACCGAGCGCACGGTAGCAATCGCCGACGTTGTCGGTGAGCACCCGGAACGCCATGATATCGGTCACCTGCTCGAAGTTGACGTGGCGCTCAGCCATCTTGCGCCAGATCGAGTACGGGTGTTTTTCGCGCCCCGAGACCTCGACTTTCAGCCCCGCCTCGGCGAGCGCCTGCTTAATCTTGAGGGCGATGGCATCGACCTGGCCGTGATCGGCGCTGCGGATCTGCGCCAGGCGGCCGGTGATCGTCGCATAGGCTTCGGGCTCGATCTGCTCGAACGCCAGGAGCTGCATCTCGCGCACGTACTCGTACATCCCCACTCGCTCGGCGAGCGGAGCGTAGATCTCCATCGTCTCGCGGGCGATGCGCTGGCGCTTTTCGGGCGACTTTATGAAGTGCAGCGTCCGCATGTTGTGCAGCCGGTCGCCGAGCTTCACCAGCAGCACGCGGATGTCCTCGCTCATGGCGAGGAGGAACTTGCGCAGGTTTTCCGCCGCCCGCTCGTTTTCGGGCATCGCCTCGATCT
Source organism: Pseudomonadota bacterium (assembly GCA_023386135.1). GTDB lineage: Bacteria > Pseudomonadota > Alphaproteobacteria > Sphingomonadales > Sphingomonadaceae > Tsuneonella. Next base: position 6,910 of record JAEWKG010000029.1, read on the forward strand.
TCGACAGCTTGGTCACCCCGTCGACCAGCCGCGCGACCTCCTCGCCGAAGTGCGCCTCGACGTCGTCGATCGTCGCCAGCGTGTCTTCCACAGTGTCGTGGAGCAGCGCCGTGATGATCGTTTCCTGGTCCATCTTCAGGTCGGTCATCAGTCCGGCGACCTCGACCGGATGGCTGAAGTAAGGGTCGCCGCTGGCGCGTTTCTGGGTGCCGTGCTTCTGCACGGTATAAACGTAGGCGCGGTTGAGCAGCGCCTCGTCGGCGTCGGGGTCGTACTCCTTGACCCGTTCGACCAGTTCGTATTGCCGCAGCATCTCAGGCTAGATGTGCGGATTGCCGCGCGAAGGGCAAGCGAAAGCGGCGCGATTGCGCGGTTTTTCGGATAACACCTGGTATCGTCACCCCGGACTTGATCCGGGGTCCCGCTAAACC
>JAEWKG010000047.1 GCA_023386135.1 Pseudomonadota bacterium
GCCGCCGCCTCCTCCGCCGGCCACGCCGCCCAAGCGGGCAACTCCGCGCAACAGTACGAGTAGCTGGGTGACTGATGCCGACTACCGGTCGAGCTGGATCAACCAGGAACTCGCGGGTACGGCGAGCTTCACCCTGCAGATCAGCGCGTCAGGCTCGGTTGATGGTTGCAGCATCACAGGGGGTAGCGCGCCGCAGCCGCTGAAGGATGCGACCTGTTCGCTGATCCAGCGCCGGGCCCGCTTCAATCCGGCGACCGACGGCAACGGTAACAAGGTGGCGAGCAGTTATTCCAGCTCGATCCGCTGGCAGATACCCGCGAACTAGCCGCCTACTTCGTCTTGAAATTCATCTGAGAGGACACTCGCATGTATATCGAACTTCTTTCCGCGGCGGCGGGCGGCAGCGCCGCTCCCGCGAACCACTTCGGCTTCTGGGAAGCGCTGCAGCAGGGCGGTATCATCGCCTACTCGATCTTCGGCGTGCTCGTGATCATGTCGATCGGCTCGTTCTACATCCTGATCACCAAGTGGCTCGAGCAGCAGCGCATCTTCAATCAGTACAAGCAAATCCGCGGCAACTTCTGGCGCGCTTCGACCCTGCGTGAAGGTGCCAACAAGCTCGACAAGAACAGCGCCTGGCGCCAGCTCGTCGATGACGGTCTGACCGCCGAGGAATCGCACACCAAGATGACCGACAGCCTCGATGCCCACGACTGGCTGCACGGCTCGCTGGCCCGCTCGGAAGCGTCGATCAACGCGCGTCTCGCCGGCGGCCTGCCGTTCCTCGCGACCGTGGGTGCGACCGCTCCGTTCGTCGGTCTGCTCGGTACCGTTATCGGTATCTATCGCGCCCTGATCGCGATCGGTCTCGCCGGCTCGGCCTCGCTCGACAAGGTCGCAGGTCCGGTCGGTGAAGCGCTGATCATGACCGCGCTCGGCCTGCTCGTCGCGGTGCCGGCGGTGCTCGCGTACAACTGGCTGCAGAGCCGCAACAAGCGGATCGCCGAACTGCTGTCGGGCTTCTCGACCGACGTCCTGGCGAACATCAACTCGGGCGGCGCGGTGCGTCCGGCCGTGCTGACCCAGGCCTCGACCCCGCCGGCCGGCAAGGCCGCGGCGACCGCTCCGGCGCGTCCCGCGGGCACGACCACGACTACGACGACTCCGCGTCCGTAAGGATGCGATCCGGGGCGCGCCCGGTGGGTGCGCCCCGCACGTCCGAAGTTTTGAGATAGGATAGTACGCAATGGCGATTTCGACTGGCGGAGGCGGTGCTGAGACCCCGATGTCGGACATCAACACCACGCCGCTGGTCGACGTGATGCTGGTGCTTCTGATCATCTTCCTCATCGCGATTCCGATCACCTTGCAGACGATCGAGAAGCTCAAGATCCCGGTGATGAAATCGGTCGAATCGAAGGAGAAGGTGGAGAACCTGCTCCTGACGGTCAGCTCGACCGACGACGGCGGCCGCAGCGCCGGCGATCCGGGATTCCAGGGCGCATCGCGCTCGGGCGCGTGCCGGGTGTACTTCAACAACATCACCCCGGTCGACGCCACGGAGCTTTACGACAAGGCCTTCGCGCGGCTCGACGCGATCGTGAAGGCCGCCGGCGGTCCTGCCGAGATTATGAAGGACCCCGATCTCATCCCGCAGGTCCACATCCGCGGCGACGTGAACGCGCCGTGGCGGTGCATTGCCGGTACGATCTACAACGTGCAGGCGGCGGGCTACCCGACTGTCGGCTTCATCTCGAACCCGGTGGATCCGAACGGCTGATGCCGCTCGGCGCTACCGGCTTCGCGAACGCATTTCAGGAGTAACCCACCATGGCAATGTCAGGCGGCAGGGACGACGGCCAGCCGATGATGGACATGAACACGACGCCGCTCATCGACGTCATGCTCGTGCTCCTCATCATGATGATCCTTTCGATCCCGCCCGCGACCCACTCGGTCAACATCGATCTGCCGGTGCCGACCAACACGCCGCCGACCGATATCGATCCGGTCAAGAACAAGATCGTGATCACGCCGGACAACCAGATCATGTGGAACGGCAACCCGATCAATGACGGGCAACTGGTCGTGAACCTCGAAGCGACCAAGGGTATCAACCCCGAGCCCGAGTTGCAGTACCAGCCCGACGCACAGGCGAGCTACGACCTGTCGGTGAAGGTGCTCAACATCATCAAGCAGTCGGGCGTCACCAAGTTCGGCTTCGTGGGCAACGAGCAGTACCGCGCGTTCGACAAGGCTCCGAACGCCAAATAACTCTATGACGAGCGACAAAAGGGGCGGAGCGATCCGCCCCTTTTTTTGCGTCCGCACTCGAGGAAAGCTTGCGTACCCCAATGTCATGTGATTTTATCACATGACATTGGGGAGAGTGCTCATGGCGACTGCTTCGGTTCAACCCGCTCCACTGGGTGACATCAACACTACCCCGCTGATTGACGTGATGCTGGTCCTGCTGGTGATGATGGTGCTTTCGGTTCCCGCAGCGACCAACTCGCTCGATGTCGAGCTGCCCAACTGCGGCACCTCGTGCGGAGACATCCCGCCCGACGCCACCCGCAACCGCGTCGTCGTCACGGCGGGCGACGAGATCCTGTGGAACGGACACGAGGTCACTACGCAGATGCTGAGCGGGTTGCTCGCCGAGACGCGGCGCTTCGCGGTCGAGCCCGAGCTGCAATTCGAGCCCGACGCCGCGGCGAGCTACAATGCCACCGCCCACGTCATTCGCGTGATCAAGGCGAGCGGAGTGACCAAGTTCGGCTTCGTCGGCAACGAGCGTTTCCGCGACCTCGCGGCCTAGTCGCCCTCGAGCGGCGACGGACCCTCGACCCGCATCGCTTCGGCTGCCAACCCCTCGGCTTCGAGCAGCAGTTCGTCGTCGATCGCACCCGCCGGCAAGGCCTCGCGCCCGATCATCGTCATCACAGGCACCGCCAGCGGGCTGACCCGGTCGAGCTCGACATGCACCAGTTGCTCGGCCGCGCGGTCGAGTACGTTGCCGAGGCGCCCGACGTCGGTCATCCGCGTCCGCGCGTCGGCCCAGGCGGCTTCGAGCAGCACATGGTCGGGCTCGTACTTGCGCAGCACGTCGTAGATGAGGTCGGTCGAGAAAGTGACCTGCTTGCCGGTCTTGCGCTTGCCCGGATGCTGCCGCTCGACGAGGCCGGAGATCACCGCCACCTCGCGGAACGCGCGCCGCAGCAGGTGCGATTGCTGCACCCATTCGACGAATTCGTGCGTGAGGATGTCGGGCGACAGCAGCGGCAGCGGATCGGTGACCGGCTTCAGGCCCCACACCGCGAGGCAATAGTCGTTGGCGACGAAGCCGCCGGGCATCAGGCCGCGATCCTCCATCCGCCGGTTGATCAGCATTCCCAGGCTCTGGTTCGCGTTCCACCCTTCGAACGTGTAATAGACCGCGTAGTGCTTTTTCGCGTGCGGGAAGGTCTCGACCATCAGCTGGCCCGGCCCCGGCATCTGGCTGCGCCAGTCCTGCACCTCGAGCCACTCGCGCACATCGTCGGGAAAGCGCGACCAGCCCGCGCGGTCGATCAGCATCTCGCGTACCCGGTTGGCGAGATGGGTGGTGAGCGGCAGACGCAGGCCGGTGTAACTCGGGATCGTCGCCGAGGTCTTGGCGGCGCGGACGATCAGCTCGAGGTCCTTGAACTGCTCGACCTCCAGGTCGATGCCCGCGAAGCGGAAAGTGTCGCCGCTCTTCATGCTGGCGGCGAACATCTCCTCCACCTTGCCGAGCGAGCGGCCGTTACGGAAGCGGATCTCGATCATCTCGGCATCGACGATGATCCCGGCGTTGAGCCGGTGGCGCTGGGCATGCTCGGGATGCGTCAGCCGCCATGTGCCCGACTTGTCGCGCACGATGCGCTTGAACCGGTCGTACGCCTCGAGCGAGTAACCGCCGGTGGCGACGAAGTGCAGCACCCGGCGCCACACCTCTTCGTCGAGCCAGGCATAGGCGAGGGATGAGCGCACCTCGGCGAGCAGTTCCGCCTCGTCGAACGGACGGGCGCAGACGCAGGCCATCACGTGCTGGGCGAGCACGTCGAGCCCGCCGGGGCGGAAGTCCTCGCCGTCGCGCTGGCCCTGATCGACCGCCTCCTTGGCCGCGGTCGCTTCGAGGAATTCGAACCGGTTGCCGGGCACCAGGATCGCGCGGCTCGGCTGGTCGAGGCGGTGATTGGCGCGGCCCACCCGCTGGAGCAGCCGGCTCGAGCCCTTGGGCGCGCCCATCTGCACCACGCAGTCGATGTCGCCCCAGTCGACGCCGAGGTCGAGGCTGGCGGTCGCGACCAGCGCGCGCAGCTCGCCGCGCGCCATCGCGCCTTCGACCTTGCGCCGCGCTTCCTTGCTCAAGGAACCGTGGTGGATGCCGATCGGCAGGGTGTCGTCGTTGACGTCCCACAGCATCTGGAAGGTGTATTCGGCAAGGAAGCGCGTGTTGGTGAACACCAGCGTGGTCTTGTTGCGGCGGATCTCCTCGTAGATCTGAGGGATCGCCCAACGCCCGGCGTGGCCGCCCCACGGTACCCGCTCCTCGACCGGCAGCAGCACTTCGACGTGCGCCGGAGCCCCCGGCTCCCCCTCGACCAGCTCAACCGCGTCGACTTCACCCCATGGCGCGAGCCATTCGCGGAAGGCCTCCGGGTCAGCCACTGTCGCCGATAGCGCGGCGCGCTGCATGTCGGGGGCGATTTGCTGCAACCGGCTCATCGCGAGCGCCAGCAGATCGCCGCGCTTGCCGGTGGCGAATGCATGCACCTCGTCGACCACGATGCGCTTGAGGCCGGCGAACATCTGGAAGCTGTCGGGGTAGCTAAGCAGCAGCGAGAGCGATTCGGGCGTGGTCAGGAGCACATTGGGCGGTTTGAGCCGCTGGCGCTTCTTGCGGTCGGACGGGGTATCGCCGCTGCGGGTCTCGACCCGGATCGGCAGCCCCATCTCCTCCACCGGAGTGACGAGGTTGCGCTGCACGTCGTGCGCCAGCGCCTTCAATGGCGAGACGTAGAGCGTGTGAAGCCCATCAGGCGGTCCGGCCTCGCCGAACCGCGAGGGGCAGAACGCCGCCAGCGTGGGCAGGAAGCCCGCCAGCGTCTTGCCCGCACCGGTGTCCGCCACCAGCATCGCGTGCTGGCCCGTGTCGCTGGCGGCGAGCATCTCGCTCTGATGCCGCCGCACCCGCCATCCGCGGCCGGCGAACCAGTCGGCAATCTCGGGCGGGACCTCGCCGGCCATCAGGGTTCGGCCCGCGCTGCGTGTTCCTCGCGCGCGGCTTCCCACACCTCCTTCGCCGCATCGAGGTTGACCAGCGCGATGGCCAGCCCCACCGCGAGGTCGGGCCACGGCGAATGCCACGCGAACGCGGTCACCAGTCCGGCCCCTATGATGCCGATGTTCGCCAGCGCGTCGTTGCGTGTCGACAGGAACGCGGCCTTGCTCAGGCTGCCCGAGTGGCAGCGATGGCGGGCGAGGATCAGCGCGCAGGTGACGTTGACCGCCAGCGCGCCCAGCGCGGCGAGGGTCAGCGGCAACGGCGCCGGAGTGGCAGGATGGGCGAACTTCTGCGCCGCGGTCCACAGCGTCGCCAGCCCCGGCACCAGTAGCAGCCCCGCCAGTATCATCCCGACCCGGGCGCGCGCCGCCACGCTCCAGCCCAACGCGAGGAGGATCAGGAGATTGATCGAGGTGTCCTCGAGGAAGTCGACCGAGTCCGCGAACAGCGCGACCGAGCCGATAGCCAGCGCGACGGCGAACTCGATCCCGAAGTAACCGAGATTAAGCCCCGCGACCCACGCCGCCGCGCGGCGGAAGCTGCGGTCGCGGGCGACGGGCGCGGTCAATGCGCCGCCTGCGCTCCCCGCTTCAAACCCGAGGCGGCGAGCTGTGCGTCGATCTGCGCGATCAGGCGGTCGAGCCCCGCCTGGTCGTTGCTCTCGGCGCGCGCGACCAGCACGTCCTGCGTGTTCGAAGCGCGCAGCAGCCACCAGCCGTCGGGCGTGGTCACCCGCACCCCGTCGGTCCCGTCGACGCTGATGTCCTTCGGCGCGTCGGGTCCGGCGAGGCGCTGCTTGACCTCCTCGATCGCGGCGAACTTGCGGCTCTCGTCGACCTGGAAGCGCAGCTCGGGCGTATTGACCATCTCGGGCATCGCGCCGCGCAGCTCGGTCACGCTCTTGCCCAGCCGGACGGAGGCGGCGATCAGGCGGATCGCGGCGTAGAGCGCGTCGTCGTAGCCATAGTATTGCTCGGCGAAGAACACGTGGCCGCTCATCTCTCCGGCCAGCGGCGCGCCAGTCTCCTTCATTTTGGACTTAATCAGGCTGTGCCCGGTCTTCCACATCAGCGGCTGGCCGCCGAGCTCGGCGACGCGCTCGAACAGGGCGCGGCTCGCCTTCACGTCTGCGATCACCGTGGCACCAGGTAGTCTTGCGAGGAGGTCCTCGGCATAAATCATCAGGAGCTGATCGCCCCAGATGATCCGGCCCTGGCTGTCGATCGCGCCGATCCGGTCGCCGTCACCGTCGAAAGCCACTCCGAAGTCGAGGTTCTTGTCCGCGACAAGCCGCTTCAGGTCTTCGAGGTTGGCGGGGTCAGTGGGATCAGGATGATGATTGGGAAACGACCCGTCGACCTCGGTGAAGAGAAGGTGGTGCTCCCCCGGGAGCCGGGCGGTCAGCGCCTCGAGCGCCGGGCCGGCGGCGCCGTTGCCCGCGTCCCAACCGATTCGAAGACGGGCCAGCGCTTCGTGGTCGATCCCGTCGAGCCCCTGGATCAGGCGCTCGATATACTCGCCCATGATCTCGCGCGTCTCGACGGTGCCGGAGCCATCGGCCCATTCACCCGCCTGGGCACGGCGGCCGATTTCGAGGATGTCTTCCCCGAAGAACGGCCGGCCCATAAATACCATCTTGAAGCCGTTATAATTGGCGGGATTGTGGCTGCCAGTTATCTGAACGCCGCCATCCACCTGTTCGGTTGAGGCTTCGGCATAATAGAGCATCGGGGTCGGGCCCATGCCCACCCGCACCACGTCGCAACCCGAGGCGGTGAGCCCTTCGATCAGCGCATGCTCGAGCATCGGCGAGCTCAGCCGCCCGTCGTAGCCCACCGCGACCTTCCTGCCGCCCGCCTCGCGCAGCATCGTGGCGAAGCCGCGCCCGATCGCGCGTGCATCGTCGGCGCCCAGGGTCTCGCCGATGATGCCGCGGATATCGTATTCGCGCAGGGTGGTGGGGTCGAAGGTGTGGCTCAATTTCAAATCCTCACAGGCCGTCGGGTAGCTCGTCCAGCAGCAGGTCGCGCGCGGCGTTCGCCTCGTGCACCTGGCCGTTCGTGCCGCCCCGATCGGGATGGACCATCGCGATCAGCCGCTTGTGCGCCTCGAGGATTTCGGACCGGGTGGCCTCCTCCCGCACGGCGAGCAGCTTGCGTGCCCGGAAAACGGCCTGACCGCGCGTCGGTTTCGCCGCCAGGTACTCCCACGGCCATTTTCCCAACGCCCAGCGGCAGCCGACCGAAATTATCGCGGCGATGAAGAGGAAGCGGATCATGCGCTGGGTCCTGCGGCCGGAGCGCCGTTCGGTCGCCTCATCTCCAACATGTCACGAATACCCACCCCATTTTTGAAACTCTCATCGGCCAAGTTTCCCGTTGTACTTCACAGGCTTGCACCATTCTTCGCGTGTCGCGGTTGTCACCTTAGCCCCTGCCTGCGTTGCGGCGATGACAAGGGTTTCTGCAGGCGATCATCACCAGCCGGGTTAGCACCGCGGCGGCGTGTAGGACACTTCTCCGGCGCTAGGCGAGCGCCAGTTCGGGCGCGCGCTTGGCCGTCGCGGGAAGGTTGAGTGCCGCGACCAGTGCGCGCAGCTCCTGCCGCGCGACGAGGTGGCTGGTGCCGAGCTCGCCCAGGTGCCCCTTGTCGAGCAGGGTGAGCCCGCTCGGGAACAGCTCGCGGTAAATCACCCGCTCGCTGAGTCCCTGGGAGACGCGGAAGCCGACCCGTTTGGACAGCTCCTTCAGCGCCGCCTCGATCCGCGCCATGTTGCGCGCCTCGACGTGGCCGGTACGGTTGCGCACCACGATCCAGTCCATCTCGCGCCGCTGCTGCTCGATCGTCGCGCGGCTGCGCTTGAGGCGCGCTTCCCAGATCAGCTCGGCATAGAACGATAGCTTGCGGACCTTGAAGGTTTCCGCATCGACCTGGCCGATGAGGTCGAAGTCGACGAAGCTGTCGTTCAATGGCGTGACCAGCGTGTCGGCCTCGGTCGCCGCGTGGCGGGCGAGCGGATCGTCGCGGCCGGGGGTGTCGAAGACGATGAAATCGCAGCCTTCGCTCAGGCTGGCGACGACCGCTTCCAGCTCTTCCGGCGAGCCGCCCTCGAACACCTCGAACCGCGCGGTGGGCAGGTCGATGGCGCGGCGCGCGGACGTCTCGGCGCGGTTTTCGAAGTAGCGGTAGAGCGTGCGCTGGCGCGGATCGAGGTCGATCGCGGCGACCTTCGCCCCGCGATAGGCCAGCGCGACCGCGACGTGGACCGCAGTGGTCGACTTGCCCGTGCCGCCCTTTTCGTTGGCGAAGACGATGCGGTGGGCAGGTTTAGTCACTTGTGCATTCCTGTGCGCGTGCGGATAGGGCGGTTGAGCGAAGATAATCGAGGCAGGGCAAGGCGTGCAAACCGCGACCACCTTGGAAGTGTTGAGAAGCGCCGTCGCAGAGCTGCGCCGGGGCGGCAAGCGGCTGGCGTTGGTGCCGACGATGGGCGCGCTGCATGAAGGCCACCTGACGCTGGTGCGCGAGGCGCGGCGCCATGCCGATGCGGTCGCGGTATCGATCTTCGTCAACCCGAAGCAGTTCGGCCCCAACGAGGACTTGGGCGCCTATCCCCGCCGCATGGCCGCCGACTCCGCCTTGCTAGAAAGCGAAGGGGTGGAGCTGCTGTGGGCGCCGACGGTGGAGGCAATGTACCCGGCGGGCTTCGCGACCAATGTCGGCGTCACCGGCGTGAGCGAAGGGCTGTGCGGCGCGGCGCGGCCGGGGCATTTCGACGGCGTTGCAACCGTGGTGCTCAAGCTGTTCAACCAGGTTGCGCCCGACGTCGCCCTGTTTGGCGAGAAGGACTGGCAGCAGCTCGCGGTCATCCGCCGCATGGCCCGCGACCTCGACCTCACCGCGCCGCATGTCGATGCGATCATCGGCGTACCGACCGTGCGCGAGGAGGACGGTCTCGCCCTGTCGAGCCGCAACCAGTACCTTTCGCCCGAAGCGCGCGCGCAGGCCGCGGCGCTGCCGCAGGCGATGCGCGAGGCGATCGCGGCGCTCGTTGCCGGCAGCGCGGTGGCGCCGACGCTGGCCGCGCTGGAGGCGCACCTGCTGCAGGCGGGATACGACAGCGTCGATTATGCGACGCTGGCGAACGCGCAGTCGCTGGTGACGCTCGACCGCCTCGGCGATGCGCCTGCGCGCCTGCTGGTCGCGGCGCGGATCGGCAGGACGCGGCTGATCGACAACATGGCGGCGGAATG
>JAEWKG010000058.1 GCA_023386135.1 Pseudomonadota bacterium
CCTCGTCCAGCGTGGGCACGCGGGTGAAGGTGATCTTGTCGGTGCCGTCGGCGCTGACGTAGTCGGGGATGTCGCGCTCGGGCAGGCTCTGCGCTTCGATGATCAGCGCCATTTCCTTGGCCTTGTCGCCCAGGCTGATGACGTCACCGGCGGCGACGCGGCGGCTGGCGATGTTGCACTTCACGCCGTTCACGCGAATGTGGCCGTGCGAAACGATCTGGCGCGCGGCGAAGATCGTCGGCGCGAACTTGGCGCGGTAGACGATCATGTCGAGCCGGCGCTCGAGCAGGCCGATCAGGTTCTGGCCGGTGTCGCCCTTCATGCGCGCGGCCTCGGCGTAGGTCGCCTTGAACTGCTTCTCGGTGACATCGCCGTAGTAGCCCTTGAGCTTCTGCTTGGCGCGCAGCTGGAGGCCGAAGTCGCTGGTCTTGCCCTTGCGGCGCTGGCCGTGCTGGCCCGGGCCGTACGAACGGCGGTTGACCGGCGAGCTGGGGCGGCCCCAGATGTTCTCGCCCATGCGGCGGTCGAGTTTATGCTTGGCGCTCTTGCGCTTCGACATGGTATGTCCTTCAATTTGCTGGACCACCCCAGTGGTGGCCGTTCAACCCGGCATCGCCCGGCGGACCTGGGATGTCCGCCGCGATCTCCGCTTCACCGGGATACGGGATCAAATGCGAGGCGCGCGCATAGCAGGATCGCCCGCGAGGTCAAGCTCGCCCTCGACAAACCGGCCCTGAGCGGCCAACCGGCGCGGCATGATCGATACCCTCAAACTACCCGACGATTGCGAAACCATGCTGGAGGTCCGCGCAGGCGTCGACCGGACCGACCGGGAACTGGTCGATCTGCTGTCCCGCCGCTTCGGCTACATGCGTGCCGCGGCCCGTATCAAACAGGATCGCGGAACCGTGCGCGACGAAGCCCGCAAGGCGGCGGTGATCGGTGCCGCCGCCGACCGCGCCGCTCAGGCCGGCCTGCCGCGCGAGGCGATCGTGGACTTGTGGGAACGGCTGGTCGAGGCGTCGATCGCCTACGAATTCACCGAGTGGGACCGACTGCGCCGCTAGTCGTCACGATCGGGCTTGCCCAGGTGGCTCAGCACCCCGCGCATGGTCCGGACTTCGAGGTGGTTCCAGCCCGGCTTGGTCAGCAACGTGCGGAGCGTGCGGCGGGTGTGCGGACGGCGGTCCTCGGGCCGGAAGAAGCCTTTGGGCTCCAGCATGCATTCGAGCTGCGCGATCATGCCGTCGAGCTCGTCCTGCGGGGCGGGCGGTAGCAGGTCCTCGGCGGTCGGGGTGTCGAGCGACTCACCCTTCGACCACTCGTAGGCCACTAGGATGACCGCCTGCGCCAGGTTGAGCGAGCCGAACTCGGGATTGATCGGCACGGTCAGGATCGCGCGGGCGAGGGCCACGTCGTCGGTTTCGAGGCCCGACCGTTCGGGTCCGAACAGGATCGCGCTGCGCCCGGACTGCGTGTGCATCTCGCGCGCCGCCACTTCCGGGGTGACGACCGGCTTGGTCACCCCGCGCTTGCGCACCGTGGTGGCATAGACGTGCGCGCAATCGGCGACGGCTTCGGCGGTAGTGGCGAACACGCGCGCGTTCTCCAGCACCACGTCTGCGCCGGACGCCGCGGGACCGGCGGAGGGGTTGGGCCAGCCGTCGCGCGGCTCGACCAGGCGCATTTCGGCGAGCCCGAAATTGAGCATCGCGCGGGCGGCCTTGCCGACGTTTTCGCCCAGTTGCGGGCGAACGAGGACAAAGACCGGGCGCGCGCGCGCGCTCATGACCGACGCCCAGTGGAGTAGGCGAGGCTGGGTTTAGCGGTCGCCGCGGTCGCGCTCGCCGACGTTGCGCTTGTCCGATTCGCGCTGGGCACGCCACTGCGCTTCGGTCTGACACACCTTCTTGTAACCGCGGCTGCCCATCTCGGTGATGCGCTCGCACACCATCTTGGGCTTGGCCGCGGCATCGGCTGCGGGCGCTGCCGGCGCGGCTTCATCGCCTGCAATCGCGGGAGCGCTGGTGACGAGCGCGCAGGCGGCAAGGACGGAAAACTTGACCATGATAGTTCCTTGAAAGTTCGGCATACGACCCACGCATCCGAAGTTGGCGTAGCGCTGGCCTTACCTATCCAAAGTTCGCCGATCAATCCCGCACCGCCGCGTCGCGCACGCTGCTGGCGAATTCCTCGAAGTCGCGTGCTTCGCCGAAGTCACGATAGACCGATGCGAAGCGGATGTAGGCGACGCTGTCGAGCTGGCGCAGCCCCTCCATCACCAGCGCGCCGATGCGCGAGGAAGCGACCTCACTCTCACCCGCGGTTTCGACCTGGCGCTGGATGCCGCTGACGAGCTGATCGATCCGCTCCTGCTCGATCCCGCGCTTGCGCACGGCGAGCGCGATGGATTGCTCCAGCTTGCCGCGATCGAACGGTTCGCGCCGCTCTCCCGATTTTACCACCGTCACCTCGCGCAGTTGCACGCGCTCGAAAGTGGTGAACCGGGCGCCGCAGCCTTCACACTGGCGGCGGCGGCGGATCGCGCTGCTGTCTTCGGTCGGGCGGCTGTCCTTGACCTGCGAATCGTCGTGGGCGCAGAAAGGACAGCGCATCGAGCCTCGCGCTTACTTCTTTACGCGGTTGTAGAGCGCGATGCCGGCGCCGGCGAGGATGCCGACAGGCAGGGTCACGAACGGCAGCAGCACGGCCGCGACGCCGCCGATTGCAGCGCCGGCGAGCACCGGCTTGGTCGAGGGGTGATGCATGCCTTCCTTGGCCATGCCGCTGACTTCGGCCTTGACGTCCTCGACCCAGTCCTGGCCGCCGCTGTTGTTGTTCTGGTCTACCATTTCAATCAGTTCCTTCCGGGATAGACGGGGAATGACTCGCACAGCTCGCTTACGCGCCGACGCACGCTCTGTTCCACTTGCGCGTCGCCTTCGGGCCCATTGCGCGAGAGGCCGTCGACCACTTCGGCGATCAGGCCGCCGATGGCGCGGAACTCGTCCGGGCCGAACCCGCGCGTGGTGCCGGCAGGGGTGCCAAGGCGGATGCCGCTGGTCACGAACGGGCTGCGGGTGTCGTAGGGAATGCCGTTCTTGTTGCAGGTGAGGTAGGCGCGGTCGAGGCCGTGCTCGGCCGCCTTGCCGGTGACGTCCTTGGGGGTGAGGTCGACCAGCATCGAATGGTTGTCGGTCCCGCCCGAGACGACGCGCAGACCGCCGGCCTCGACGCCTTCGGCGAGCGCGCGAGCATTGTCGACCACCCGGTGCGCATAGTCGGCGAAGTCCGGCCGCAGCGCTTCGCCAAAGGCGACCGCCTTGGCCGCGACCACATGCATCAGCGGGCCGCCCTGCAGGCCCGGGAACACCCCATGTTGAGGGGCTTCGACAGCGCCTCGTCGTTCCACAGAATCACGCCCGAGCGCGGGCCGCGCAGGCTCTTGTGAGTGGTGGTAGTGGTGACGTGCGCGTGCGGCACCGGCGAGGGGTGCGCGCCGCCTGCAACGAGCCCCGCGATATGGCTCATATCGACCATCAGGTACGCGCCCACCTCGTCGGCGATGCGGCGGAAGGCTTCCCAATCCCACACCCGCGAGTAGGCGGTGCCGCCGGCGATGATCAGCTTGGGCTTGTGCTCGAGCGCGGTCGCGCGGACCGCGTCCATGTCGATCAGCTCGTCTTCGCGGCGAACGCCGTAGCTAACCGGGTTGAACCACTTGCCGCTCATGTTGACCGGAGATCCGTGGGTCAGGTGCCCGCCTGAGTTCAGGTCGAGCCCCATGAAGGTGTCGCCCGGCTGCAGCAGTGCCAGGAACACCGCCTGGTTCATCTGGCTACCGCTGTTGGGCTGGACGTTGGCGAACTCGCAGCCGAACAGCTGCCTGGCGCGCTCGATCGCCAGATTCTCGACCACATCGGCGTACTCGCAGCCGCCGTAGTAGCGCTTGCCGGGATAGCCTTCGGCGTACTTGTTGGTGAACACGCTGCCGGTCGCCTCGAGCACGGCGCGGCTGGTGATGTTTTCCGATGCGATCAGCTCGATGCGCGTACGCTGGCGATCGAGCTCATGGCGGATTGCCTCGGCGATCGCGGGATCGGCGGTGGCGAGATCGTCACCCCAGAACCGGGCTAGCGGATCGGCGGCGGTCTGGCGGTCGAGGGTGGCGGCCTGGCTCATTGAGTGTCCTTGGAGGGCGGAGCGGATAACTTGTCGACGCGGCGCTGGTGGCGGCCGCCGGCGAAACCGGTTGCGAGGAACGCGCGCACGCACGCCTTGGCCATATCGATGGCGGTGAGCCGCGAACCCATTGCGATGACATTCGCGTCGTTGTGCTCGCGGGCAAGCTCGGCCGAGTACGGTTCGGAAACCAGCGCGCAACGGACGTGCGGGTTGCGGTTGACCGCGATGGAGATGCCGATGCCCGAACCGCACAGCGCGATCCCGCGCGTCGCGGTGCCTTCGGCGACTACCTCGGCGAGGCGATAACCGTAGTCGGGATAGTCGACGCTGTCGTGGCTGTCGGGACCCAAGTCGGCGACTTCGTGACCTTCGTCGATCAGCCATTCGCGCAAGGCGGCCTTGAGGTCGACGGCGGCATGGTCGGAGGCGATGGCGATGCGCATGGCGCGCCCATAAAGAACTTGAAGCGTGCTCGCCACCGCAAAGCGGGGCTCGTCCCCGGCCGTGGAACCGGCAAGCCGCCTGCCGGTTCTTTTCGCGTACGTTACTTTACAGGAAAGGATGTCGCGATGAGCATCGATGGCAAGATCAAGGAAGCCGCCGGCTACGTGAAGGAAGAAGCCTACGAGCACAGCGATTCGCCCGAATCGAAGCGAAAGGCGCAGGAAGGCCGCGATCTGCGCAACGAAGGCCGGATGGAAGACGGCGACGCGCCGAAGACCACCACGCCCGGCACCGGCGTCTGAGGCGACTCCCGCGTTGAACAAGAAGGCCCGCCGCCGTGCGGGCCTTTTCTTTGCCCGCTAGCCCTGCCGTGCACGGCCGAGCGCGGAGGCAATTTGCGCGCTGTTGTATGGCTTGGTCACCGTCGGCACGTGCGCGAACTCGGGCGGGTTGAGCGTGTCGCCATAACCCGAGGCAAAAGCGAACGGCACGCCGCGGTCGAGCAGGCGCTGGCCGACCGCATAGCTCTTTTCGCCGTGCACGTTGATGTCGAGGATGGCGGAATCGAACTCCGCACTGTCGATCGCCTCGAACGCTTGCGCCAACGTGGCCACAACCGTCGGACGGGCGCCGTCGTCTTCGAGCAGCTCTTCCAGCGCCATCGCGATGATCGGTTCGTCCTCGAGCACAAGGATGCGCAGGCCGGCGAGGTTCATCGGCTGCTGTTCGCGACACGCATGGTGAAATGGCATTGCAGCCCTTGGGGCCGAAAGTCGAGCGTGACCGAATGATGGCCGTCGGACGACAGGCCGCGCTCAATCAGCCGGGTGCCGAATCCGCGGCGGGTCGGCGTGCTGACCACTGGGCCGCCACTCTCGCGCCAGTCCATCGACAGGTCGCTGTGATCGGCTGCCCGCTCCAGCTTCCAGTCGACCGAAATTGTACCTTCGGGGGTCGAGAGCGCGCCGTACTTGATCGCATTGGTGCACAGCTCGTGCACGATCATGGCAAGCGACACGCCGGTCTGCGGGGGCAGGGTGAGGTCGGGTCCGCTGAAGCTGAAGCGCGCCGAGTCCGACCCGGCGGTCGCATCGACTGCATTGCGCACAGTGTCGGCGAGCTGCGCCGGCTCCCAGTTACGCTCGGTCAGAAGGCTGTGCGCGGCGGCGAGCGCATTGAGCCGTGCATCGAACACCGCAGTCGCTTCGGCCGCGCCCTCGAGGCGGCGGAAGCTTTGCGAGGCAAGGCCCTGCACGATCGCCAGGGTATTCTTCACCCGGTGGTTGAGCTCGTTGATGAGCAGCCGCTGGCCTTCGGCGGCGAGAACCTCCTCGGTCACGTCGTGGCCCTGGACCAGGATCGCGGCAACCTCGCCGTCCTCGATCAGCGGTTGGTAGGCGAAATTGAGGAAGCGCCGGCTCGGCTCGCCGGTGCCGTCGTTCTGCAGCAGCACCTCGGTGCGCTCGCCGACATGCGTCTTGTTCTCGGCGCGGACGCGATCGAGCAAAGCGACGAAGCCTTGCTCGACCACCTCGGGTAGCGCGTCCGCGATCGTCTTGCCGATAAGTTCGCGGTTGCCGGTCAATTCGCGGTACGCCGCGTTCGCCATCAGGAACACGTGTTTCGGACTACCGAGCACTGCGACGAAACCCGGCGCCTGCTCGAAGAACATGCGGAAACGGTCGCGCTCTTCGGAGAGGTCACGGTTGCGCGACTGGATGGCGTCTGCGCGCTTCACCACGCCCATCTCGTCGCGCGACGTGCGCAGTCCGTGGAGCTCGGTCACGTCGACCGTGTGCTGGAGGATATAGGCGACTTCCCCGTCCGCACCGAGCACGGGCGTGTGCGTCGCGCTCCAATATCGCACGTCCATCCCGCCGTCGGGGTTGGCGATGTCGTAGCGGATCAACGCGATCTCGTCGGGCTCGCCGCGCTCGATTACCCGGCGGAGCGAGCGGTCGAGCAGGCGGTGGCTGTCGCTGTCCGGATCGCTCGGAAACGCGTCGAACATGTTGCGGCCGAGGATGTCCGCGCGTTCCCGCTCGGTCGCCGCGAGGTACGCCTCGTTCATCCACACGATCGTCCGCTCGCGGTCGAGCACGACGTACGGGTTCGGCGATTCCGCCAGCAGATGCGCGAAGTCGATCGGCGGCGCCTCGGTCACGCGGCGCGGCGTCTCGTGTTCAATCCGGTGCTGCGACCCAAGGCGGATTACTGGTCGAGGAAGCTGCGCATTTTGCGGCTGCGGCTCGGGTGCTTCAATTTGCGGAGCGCCTTAGCCTCGATCTGGCGGATGCGTTCGCGGGTGACCGAGAACTGCTGCCCGACTTCCTCCAGCGTGTGATCCGTGTTCATGCCGATACCGAAGCGCATGCGCAGCACGCGTTCCTCGCGCGGGGTGAGGCTGGCGAGGACGCGGGTGACCGTTTCCTTGAGGTTCGACTGGATCGCCGCGTCCACCGGGATGACCGCGTTCTTGTCCTCGATGAAATCGCCGAGGTGCGAATCTTCCTCGTCGCCGATCGGCGTCTCGAGGCTGATCGGCTCCTTGGCGATCTTCATCACCTTGCGAACCTTCTCGAGCGGCATCGACAGGCGCTCGGCCATTTCTTCCGGCGTGGGCTCGCGGCCCTGCTCGTGAAGGAACTGGCGGCTGGTGCGAACCAGCTTGTTGATCGTCTCGATCATGTGGACCGGGATGCGGATCGTGCGTGCCTGGTCGGCGATCGAGCGGGTGATCGCCTGGCGGATCCACCACGTCGCGTAAGTCGAGAACTTGTAGCCGCGGCGGTACTCGAACTTGTCGACCGCCTTCATCAGGCCGATGTTGCCTTCCTGAATGAGATCAAGGAATTGCAGGCCGCGGTTGGTATATTTCTTGGCGATAGAGATCACCAGCCGCAGGTTCGCCTCGACCATTTCCTTCTTGGCGATGCGCGCCTCGCGCTCGCCCTTCTGGACCATGTTGACGATGCGGCGGAACTCGGGGAGCGCCATGCCCGTCGCGCTGGCGATGTCGGCTATCTCGGCACGGATGCGCTCGACCGCGTCGGCTTCCTTCTCGGCGAAGGCGGCCCACTTCTTGTCCTTCTTGGCGTTCGCCTGCAGCCACGAATCGTCGAGTTCGTTGCCGACGTAGGCGCCGAGGAAATCGGCACGCTTGACCTTGTGGCGTTCGGCGAGGCGCAGCATCTGCCCGCCCAGCGTCGTCAGCCGGCGATTGAAGGCGTAGAGATTGTCGACCAGGAATTCGATCTTGGTCGCGTGGAACTGCACGCTCTCGACCTCGGCGGTGAGCTGCTCGCGCAGTTCCTCGTACTTCTTCTCTTTGGCCTTCGGAAATTCATCACCGCGGCCGAGCACGTCGACGCGCTCCGCCTGCAGCTTTTCGAACTTCTTGAACAGGTCGGTGATGCGGGCGAAGGTCTCGAGCGCCGCGGGCTTCAGCGCGGCTTCCATCTGCGCGAGGGAGAGGGTGTTGTCCTCCTCTTCCTCTTCCTCGACGCGGCGGGTGCGGGGCTCGCCGTCCTCGTCCTCGTCGCTGTCCGCCTCTTCCTCTTCGGGCTCTTCTTCTTCCTTGTAGGTCGGACCGGCGGTCGCTTCGGAGATTTCGGGCTCCTCGTCGTCGTCCTCGGCGCCTTCCTCCATCTTCTCGACCGGAGGTTCCTTCGACAGCATCGCATCGAGATCGAGGATCTCGCGCAGCTGCATTTCCTCGGCATTGAGTGCGTCCGACCATTGGATGATCGCGTGGAAGGTGATCGGGCTTTCGCACAGGCCCATGATCATCATGTCGCGGCCGGCCTCGATGCGCTTGGCGATGGCGATTTCGCCTTCGCGGCTGAGCAGCTCGACCGCGCCCATTTCGCGCAGGTACATGCGCACCGGATCGTCGGTGCGCTCGACGGTTTCCTTCTTCTTCGCGGCGGCGGCCGGTTTCGAGGGCTTGTTGGACGCGCCCTCGTCGTCCTCGTCCTCGTCGGAGCCGACTTCGGCGACTTCGTCCTCGTCGTCGTTGTCGGCTTCCGCCTCGGCATCTTCGTCGGTTTCGACGATGTTGACGCCCATTTCGCTGATCGCGGACATCACGTCCTCGATCTGGTCAGTGGTCATCTCGTCCTGCGGCAGCGCTTCGTTGAGCTCGTCGACAGTGATGTAGCCGCGGCGCTTCGCCTTCATGATCAGCTTTTTCACCGACGCTTCGTTGAGGTCGATGAGCGGGGCGTCGTCCTTGCTGCCGTCTTCTTGAGTGGCCATTTCGTCTCGTGTCATTCGCGGGTCTCGTGCGGTGCGCCGGGGTCTGCCACCGGAGAGTCAATTTCGGGTTGAGCCGCGCGCGCGGCCCTGCGGCTCGCCATTAGCCCGAGTCGTTTCTCGAACGCCAGCTTTCGTTTGAGCAGCCGCTGCTGCTCCGCGAATGCGGCTTCGGGGTCGGATTCGAACCGCGCCGTCGCTGCCGCCAGGGCAGCATCCAGCGCGGGCCGCTCCACCAAAAGCGACACGGCTTCGGCCAGGTCTTCGCGCGCGCCCTGCGGATCGGCGCCTTCATCGAGGAAGGCAAAACGGCTTTTGTCCGGCGGAGGGGCGAAACCCTGCGGCGCGGATATGGGCTTTTCCTCACCCGGTTCAAGCAATTCCGCCGCCTCAATCAGCGATTCGAGCGCAGGGCCGTTGCGTCCGTCGGCCGCGGCGAAGCGGCTGAGCGGGTCGGCGTGGATCAGGATCTGGTCCGGAAAACGCAGCAGACCGGCGATGACGGCGCCGGCCAGCGTGTCGCGCGCGCCGCCGTCGGCCGAGCGGCGCAGGCGGCCCGCTGCCGCCGGGTCGAGTGCGGGGGTTGAAGGCTTGGCGAAGCCGCTCTTCCACTCGCGCTTCTCGCGGGGAGGGCGCGGCGGAAAGGCGAAGGCGGAGAACTTCTCGAGCAGTTCGCGGCGGTACAGCGACTTGATGTCGGTGTCCTGGATCGCGTCGCAGTGCGCGATGAGCCTCGCCTTGAGTCCGGCCTTGTCCTCCGGCGTGCGCAGCGGCGCGGCGTCGCGTTCGAAGCGCCACAGTGTGTCGATCAGGCTTGCCGGCTCGCCGAGGAGCGCCTCCATCGCCTTGGCGCCCTGCTGCTTGATCAGGTCGTCGGGATCGAGGCCCGCGGGCAGGCGCACGATGCTGAGCGTCTTGCCCGGCGCGAGCATCGGCAGCGCGCGGCCGATCGCGCGCATCGCCGCGCGCTGGCCGGCGTTGTCGCCGTCGAAGCACAGGATTGGCGCGTCGACCATGCGCCACAGCAACCCAAGCTGGGTCTCGGTGAGCGCGGTGCCCATCGGCGCGACCGCTTCCTCGAACCCCGCGGCGGCCATCGCCACCGCGTCCATCTGTCCCTCGACCACCACCATCCGCCCGCTCTTGCGCGAGGCGGGGCCGGCGCGGTGGAGGTTGAACAGCGTCCCCCCCTTGTCGAACAGCGGGGTGTCGGGGCTGTTGATGTATTTCGGCGCGTCCTTCTTGTCAGCGTCGAGGATGCGCGCGGCGAAGCCGATCACCCGCCCACGCGGATCGTGGATCGGAATGGTCAGGCGGTCGCGGAAGCGATCATACGGCTCCTTGTCGTCGACGGCGATGAGCAGGCCCGCTTCGACCAGCGTCGCGCGGTCGAACTGCTTGAGCGCCTGCGCGACGCCATTTCGGGCATTGGGCGCGAAGCCGAAGCCGAAGCGCTCCATCGTGTGCGCGTCGAACTTGCGGCTCGCGAGATAATCGCGCGCCTTGGCGCCGGCGGGAGTGTCGAGGCTGGCGCGGAACCACTCCTGCGCGGCCTGCATCACCTCGTGCAGCCCCGCCTGTTGCTCGGCGCGCTGGGCGGCGCGGGGGTCGGGGGCGGGGCCCTCCCTCCCGGCCTCCGCCGCCAGTTCCTTCACCGCATCCATGAAGCTCATACCGCGCTGGTCGGTCATCCAGCGGATGACGTCGCCGTGCACTCCGCAGCCGAAGCAATGGTAGAAGCCCTTGGCGTCGTTGACGTAGAACGACGGCGACTTCTCGTCATGGAACGGGCAGCACGCTTTCCATTCGCGGCCCGCGCGCTGGAGCTTGGTGGTGCGCATCACCACCGCGCTCAGCGTCACCCGCGCGCGCAGTTCGTCGAGCCATTGCGGGGAGAGCGCCATGCGACCGCTCTAAGACTCCGACTCCGTGCGAGTCGACACAAACCCGTCCGTCATCCCCGCGAAAGCGGGGACCCATCTCCAGACGTCTCATC
>JAEWKG010000076.1 GCA_023386135.1 Pseudomonadota bacterium
CGCGCGCGCATGGTGAGGTCGCCGGTGATGACCACCGCGACGGGTTTTCGCGTCGCCACTTCGTGCGCGACCCAGTTGAGCGCGCGGTTGTGCTCGAGCCCGAAGTGGATGTCCGACAGGTGGAACAGCAGCGTGTTATCGGCCATCGGCGGGTCCAAGCAGATCGCAGGCGAGGGTGTCGAGCGAAAAGGTCAGGCGGCTCGCGCCTTCGCTGCGTTCGCCGTCGACCATCAGTGGCACCGGTTCGTCGCCGAGCGACCGGCAGGTGACTCGCGGCGCCGTGCCGAGTTCGTCGTGCGGCCCTTCGCGGAAATCGCGCTTGAGGATGGCGATGCCGTGCTGGAGGTAGTCGCCCAGTCCTTCCGCAGCGTAGCCCTCGATCTCCATCCCGCCCGCGCGCGGAATGAGGCGGACTCCGGCATAACCATCCGCGCGCCCCACCTGCGGCTCAGTCAAGGCGACGCCGGGACCGGCCGTGCTCGTCGCCGCCGCGTCCCAGCCTTTGGCGATCACCTCGCCGAGATTGGCGTCGCGCATCTCCTCGCGCACGTCGGCCCACTTGGCGCCGGGACCGGCAAGTAGCTCGGCCAGCGCGAGGACACCTTCGCCGCGAATGCAGGGTCTGCGATGCGCGGCAAGGTCACCCGCGCCGAGCAGGCGCACGATTTCGAGCGCGTCCCGTTCGCCGAAGATGTCGCGCGCCAATAGATTGAACGTCCCGCCGGGCAACGGCAGCACGGTGCCGTCGAAACCCTCGAGTCCGCCGATTGTCCGGCTCAATGTACCGTCGCCGCCGTGGATCGCGATGAGGTCGAGGCCGGCGGCATTCGCGGCCTGGGCGTCGGGAGTTCCGTCCTTGCAGTTGAGCACCCTCGACGGTCGCCGCCCCGCCTCCTCCAGCGCAGCGACGAGTTCGCGCAGAACGTCCTCGTCGTGACTGCCGCTGGCGCCGTTGTAGATCAGCCATGTCTCGCCCTCCCGGTCCATGCCCTAGCAAAGGCACGGGGCCGGCGCTGGGTTCCCGGCAGCCTAGACCCGCCCGCTCAGGATCAGCCACCCGCCGATCACGTTGAGCGCAGTATAGCCCAGGTAGGCCCACGCGACCCACTGCCAGCCCTGCGCCGCCAGCAGCAGCGCGGCGAACAGCAGCAGGAACTCGGTCAGCAGGGTCACCCGCCCGCCGAGCAGGTGCCGGTACCACGGGCTTTCGCCGAGCAGCCGATGCCCGCTCTCCAGCACCGCGCGATGCAGCGCGAAATTGCCGACCCCAAGCAGGAAGATGAGCGCCAATGCCGTCACACATACGATGTGGGCGCCGTTCGTCGGTTCGCAAGCGCGCTTGATCCGGCGCCCAACGCCGATCGTCGCCACGCCGCGCCGCAATCGGCGCAGACACGCCGGTCGTCGAGCACCGCAAGCAATAGCCCACCCGAAGTTCTACTTAAGAATCCGGCGGTTGCCCGAGTCCCCATTGGGGCAACCGCCAACCGAAAGGGAGATTTCACATGCGCTTCAAATTGATTGCAGCGGCGGCTGCCTCGCTCGCGGTGGCAACCCCGGCGCTCGCGAACGACTTCGTGGTCCAGTACAAGGACCTCGACCTCAGCAACGCCAAGGATCGCCAAATCCTGGAACGCCGCATCGACAACGCCAGTCGCGTCTATTGCGGTGCCGACGTCAGCACCACCGGTTCGCGGGTGAAGGGCCCCGGCAGCAAGGCCTGTGTCGCCGACGCACGCCGCCTCGCCCGCGAGCAGCTCGCCGCGATCGCCAGCAAGCAGCAGCAGGTCGCAGCCAAGTGACGGCCCGCATGGCGGGGCGCCGCTGACCTAGCGTCCCGCCATTGCTTTGACCTTGTGCAGATAGGTCCGGCCGATGCGCAGGGTTTCCCCGTCGTCGAGCTCGATCGACCATACCCCGAGACCGTCGTGGCGCAGCCCGCGAATGCAATCGCGGCGCAGGATGGTCGAGCGGTGGATGCGGATGAATTGCGCAGGGTTCAGGCGCGATTCGAGGCCTGCGATGGTCTGCAGCAGCAGGTAGCTGCGGGTATCATCCCCACTGCCGACGTGCAGGCGCACGTAGTCGCGCTCGGCGTCGATCCGCGCGACCTGCGCCGCCTCGATCCGCAACAGTTCCGCGCGGTGCGGCACCCAAAGCTCTTCGAGCCACGCACTGGCCGCCGGCCGCGCCTCGTCGCCGCGCCGCGCGAGCGCGCGATCAATCGCGCGCCGCAGCCGATCGGGGGCAACGGGCTTCAGGACATAGTCGACCGCGTCGAGATCGAATGCCTCGACCGCGAACTCCTCGTGCGCGGTGACGAAGATAACCGCCGGCCGGCGCGCCATCTTGGCGAGCTTGCGCGCGACCGCGAGTCCGTCGATCTCGGGCATCGTCAGGTCGAGCAGAACGAGCTCGGGCGATAGCGCCTCGATGAGGCGAAGCGCGGCGGCCCCATCGCTGGCGGTGCCGATCACCTGCAGTTCGGGCAGGCGCGCGCAGATGACCTGCATGCGCTCGACCGCCAGAGGTTCGTCATCGACGATCAGAGTGCGGAGGGCAGAGGTGGGCGGAGCGGCCTCAGTCATTGTGCACCAGCGGCAGCCGCAATTCGCTGCGATAGCCGCCCTCGACCGGACCCGAGACGATCATGGCTTCCTCCCCGAAGCGCGCCGCCAGCCGGTCGCGCACGTTGGCGAGGCCGATACCGAACCCGCCGACCAATTTGTTTCGTCCTGACGCGGAGCCGCCCGGACCGTCGTCGCTGACGGTGACGACGAGACGACCGAATTCCTCGCGCGCGGCGATGGTGATGGTGACCGGCCGATTGACCGCAGCGACCGCGTACTTGACCGAGTTCTCGACCAGCGGCTGCAGGATCACGCCCGGATTGCGCGCATCGGCGAGTTCGTTGGGCAGATCGATGTGCATGCGCAGCCGTTCGGGGAAGCGCAGCGCTTCGACCGACAGGTAGTGCCGCTGAAGGTCGATCTCCTCCGCCAGTTCGGCGTCCCCGGTGGGGTCGTCGGCCAAGCTGTGACGGTAGAAGTTCGACAGCCCCTGGATCATGTCCTCGGCCCGCTCCGCCTTGCCGGTCATCACCAGCGAGGAGAGCGAATTGAGCGCGTTGAACAGGAAGTGCGGGTTCACCTGGTAGCGCAGCGAGCGCAACTCGGCGGCACGCGCGGCGCTGCGGAAGCGCGCCTCGCGCCGTTCGGCGGCGCGGGTGCGCTCACCCGCGAGGAGGGTGAAATAGAGCGCTGCCCAGGCGAGGATGAGGAAATAGCGCCCGAGCGCTAGGTCGAGCAACGCGAGGAAGCGCGATCCGTCGCGGTCGGCCCCGGGCAGCATGATCTGCGCCCGCGCGCCATCGGTGCGGAGAGGATCGTCGCCGTCGGCGGTGCCCGCATCGCTCGGCGCGGGGCCTTCGATGATCATGTTGCCGGCCTGGTCGCGGCGCAGCGCGTAGCCCTGGCGCTCGACGATCTTGGCGCTCACCCGCTCCTGCACGTCGGCGAACACCTTCTCGTTGGTGAGCGCGATCAGCGCCGCTGCCGGCATCGCCATGATCAGCGCCGCGACGATCTGCAGCCATAGCTGGCGCCGGTCGAACAGCCGCAGCACGAACCACAGGATGAGGGTGATCGCCATGCCGGCGAGTGTCACCAGCCCGCGTCGCCACAGGAGCTCGGCCTGCATCTCCAGCCCGACTGCCGAGCGGATCGAAGTCAGGGCGAAGTAGCACAGCCACAGGCCGACGATCGACGCGATCACCACGCGCAGCGGCACGCGGACGTTGAGGTCGGGATCGGCGGCAGTCATCGCTTCGGCTCTTGCCTCAGGCACCGGCCGCGCGCCAGCGCCCGCGTCGGACGCGGTGTGCACTTGGTCGAGTGCTCAGGCAGTGGGAAGCAGGTGCTCGGCGGCGATCTTGGCCCGCCATTCGGCCGGCGCCAGGGTGTGGACGTTGGCTCCGCTGGAATCGACGGCGACCGTCACCGGCATGTCCTGCACCCGGAACTCGTAGATCGCCTCCATGCCCAGGTCCTCGAACGCTACTACCTTCGCCTCGCGGATGGCGCGGGCGACGAGATACGCCGCCCCGCCGACCGCCATCAGGTAGGCTACCTTGTGCCTGGCGATCTCCGCCACCGCGCCTTGGCCGCGCTCGGCCTTGCCGATCATCGCCAGCAGGCCGAGCTCGAGCATCGTGTCGGTGAACTTGTCCATACGGGTCGCGGTGGTGGGGCCGGCGGGGC
>JAEWKG010000269.1 GCA_023386135.1 Pseudomonadota bacterium
CCTATGCCCTGGACCGCGCCAATGGCAGGCAGGTGCTGTACCGGGTCGCGCTCGACGGCACCCTGGCCAAGACGGTGGCGCTCGCAGATGACGCGGTCGACATCGACGGCGTCACTACCGTCGGCCGCCATGGCCGCGTCATCGGCGCGGTGATGAGCAAGGAACGTCGCGAAGCGCGCTACTTCGATCCCGAATATGAGACACTGGTGACCAAACTGGGTCGCGCGCTGTCGAGCACCCCGATTATCAGCATCATCGATTCCAGTGCCGACGAGAAGACCCACCTGATCTACGCGGCCAGCGACACCAACGCGGGCGAATATTACGTCTATGATTCGGCCGGGAAGAACCTGGTTCCGATCGGCGCCGTGCGACCCGATTTGTCCGGCGTTGCGTTGGGCAAGATGCAGGCGATCACCTACAAGGCTTCGGACGGCACCACCATTCCCGCCTATCTGACGTTGCCCGCCGGCAGCACGGGCAAGGGCCTGCCCGCGATCGTCATGCCGCATGGTGGCCCGGCATCGCGCGATGAATGGGGCTTCGACTGGCTCGTCCAGTTCTTCGCCAACCGCGGCTATGCGGTGATCCAGCCGAATTACCGCGGTTCGACCGGCTATGGGCAGGAATGGTTCCAGCAGAACGGTTTCAAATCGTGGAAGGTAGCGATCGGTGACGTGGCGGACGCCGGTCGCTGGCTGGTGAAGGAGGGAATCGCCGATCCCAAAAAGCTGGCGATCGTCGGCTGGTCCTATGGCGGTTATGCCGCGCTCCAGTCCAACGTGGTTGATTCCAACCTGTACAAGGCGGTCGTCGCGATCGCTCCGGTCACCGACCTCGACATGGCGCGCAACGAGTGGACCGGCTTCACCAACGCCGCGAACGTGCGCGATTTCTTTGGGAGCGGCCCGCACATTCGCGAGGGCTCGCCGCTGCAGAATGTCGCGGCGATCCGCTCGCCGGTTTTGATGTTCCACGGCGACCTCGACCGCAATGTCGGCATCGCCCAGGCTCGGGCGATGGACGAGCGGCTTCGCGCCGCCGGCCGGCGTTCGGAGCTGGTCACCTATCGCGGCCTCGATCACCAGATCGATGACAGCGAGGCACGGGCCGACATGCTTCGCCGCGCCGATGCCTTCCTCCGCGAGGCGCTCGGCCCGCGGTAAGCCGAGGCGCTGTCCACCGACCGCCGGCCGGTCGGGTTCAATGAAAAGGGGGAAGCGATGAAGGTGATGTTGCGTAGTGCCGTTGCAGCGATCGCGCTTGCCGGCTGGCAGGCGCCGGCTGCGGCGCAAAGCTTCGACGCGGCGGCGGCGTTCGGCGCTCGGGAGACCATCGAGGACATCGCTTTATCGCCCAACGGGCAGCGCCTGGCCTACCTGATGCCGCGCTCCGGCCAGGGTTCGCAGCTCTTCGTCGCCGACCTCGGCTCCACCCGGCCCACGCCCGTCATGGGAGTCGACGGCGAACGGCAGCGGCTTGCCGGCTGTGATTGGGTGTCGAACGCGCGGCTGGTCTGCACCGTCTATTCAATGGTGCTGGTGGAGGGGAACCTCGCCCCGTTCAGCCGCATCGTCGCGTTCGACGCGGACGGCGGCAATTTCCGCCGGCTCGGGCAGCGGGACGTCCCCGAACAGGCCGGCCTGCGCCTATGGGGCGGGCGCGTGCTCAGCTGGCTGCCGGGATCCGAGAACGAAGTCCTGATGGAACAGGAGTTCATTCCCGAGCGCCGCATAAGCCTGGTGGGCCGGACCGCCCAGGGCCTCGGCGTCGTGCGCGTGAACACGCAGACCGGGCAGTCCCAGCCGGTCGAGCAGCCGCGACCGGAAGCGAGCGGGTTTCTCGCCGACGGGCAAGGCCGCGTTCGGGCGATGATCGCGGCCGACGTGCGTGGCGCCACCGGTCGAAGCGCGCAGACGATCAACGTCTTCTACCGGCAGTCCGGCGCCTCGCAGTGGGTTCCCCTCGGGGAGTATAATGTCGTCACGGGCACGGGGCCGTATCCGGCAGCCGTCGATGGACGGCAGAACGCGCTCTATTTCTATGACGCATCGAGCGGCAAGCAGGTCCTCGCGCGGATCGCGCTCGACGGTTCGGGTCGCCGCGAGGTGGTGCTTTCCCATGACCATGTCGACGTCGACGGACTGTTGCGGCTCGGCCGGGCGCAACGCGTGGTCGGCGGCACCTTCGCCACCGATCGTCGGCAGTGGGTCTATTTCGACCCGGAGCTGAGGCGCCTTGCCGAGCAATTCGGCCGAGCGCTGCCAAACACGCCGCTGATCAGCTTCGCAGGCGAGTCCGAGGACGAGCGGACCCTGCTGATCTGGGCCGGAAGCGACACCGATCCCGGCAGCTACTATGTCTACAATCGCGACACCCGGCAGCTCAACCAGGTGCTGCTGAGCCGGCCCGAGCTGAGCGGCGTGCAGCTCGCCCCGATGCGCGCGATCACCTACCGGGCGGCGGACGGGACCGAGATCCCGGCCTATCTGACGCTTCCGCCCGGAAGCGACGGGCGCAACATTCCCGCCATCGTGATGCCTCATGGCGGCCCCGCGGCGCGCGACGAATGGGGCTTCGACTGGCTCGTCCAATTCTATGCGAGCCAGGGCTTCGCGGTGCTCCAGCCCAACTTCCGCGGTTCGGCCGGCTACGGCTCCGAATGGTTCCAGGCCAACGGCTTCCAGTCGTGGCAAACGGCGATCGGCGATGTCGCCGACGCCGGCCGCTGGCTTGTCAGCGAGGGCATCGCCGATCCGGCCAAGCTGGCCATCGTCGGCTGGTCCTATGGCGGCTACGCGGCGTTGCAATCGCCGGCGACACAGCCGCCCCGTTTCAAGGCGGTGGTTGCGATCGCACCGGTCACCGACTTGCGCACAGCGCGGGACGAGGGGCGGATATTCTCCGACTCCGCCAACGTCCGCGACTATTTCGGAGAGGGGCCGCATCTGGTCGAGGGATCGCCGGCGCAGCGGGCGAATGCGATCGTAGCGCCGGTGGTGATGTTCCACGGAGCGCTCGATCGCAATGTTGCGATCGGCCAATCCCGGCTGATGCGCGACCGTTTGCGCGGCGCCGGAAGGACCGTCGAGCTGGTCGAATATCCGGCGCTCGATCACCAGCTTCACGACGGCGGCGCTCGAACCGACATGCTGCGCCGGAGCGCGGCTTTCCTCCGCCAGTCGCTCGGCATGTAACGAAAAAGGCCCCGGCGGAGCGTTCCGCCGGGGCCTTTTCGAAGGTTCGAACTTGGAACCCGATTAGCGCGAGTAGAACTCGACGACCAGGTTCGGCTCCATGCGGACCGGATAGGGCACTTCGTCGAGGCTCGGGACGCGGGTGAAGGTCACCTTCGACGTGCCGTCCTGCGAGATGTAATCGGGGATGTCGCGCTCGGCGAGGCTCTGCGCCTCGAGCACCAGCGCCATCTCCTGCGCCTTCGGGCCGAGCTCGATGACGTCGCCGACATTGACCTTGGCCGAAGCGATGTTGAGCTTCTTGCCGTTGACCCGGATGTGGCCGTGGTTGACGATCTGGCGCGCCGACCAGATGGTCGGAGCGAACTTGGCGCGATAGACGACCGCGTCGAGGCGGCGCTCCATGAGGCCGATCAGATTCTGGCCGGTGTCGCCCTTCATCTTGGCGGCGTCGGTGTAGGCGCGCTTGAACTGCTTCTCGGTGACGTCGCCGTAATAGCCCTTCAGCTTCTGCTTGGCGCGCAGCTGCAGGCCGTAATCGGACACCTTGCCCTTGCGGCGCTGGCCGTGCTGGCCGGGACCATATTCGCGCTTGTTGACCGGGCTCTTCGGGCGACCGAAGACGTTTTCGCCCATGCGGCGGTCGAGCTTATACTTGGCGCTTGTGCGCTTCGACATGTTATAATCCAATCTGCTGTCTATGTTGTCCCTGGACCGCACCGCCGGACCGTAAAGTCCGACGCGGCCACCGCTTCACCAGGGGTGCGAGGCCAATTGCGAAGGCGGGCACATGGCGGCGTCGCCCGCCGAAGTCAAGTTTCGCGTGACCGGCGGCCGCGCTCGCGCGGATGGACGAGGGTTCGGATCATCCCGCGCAACGCCTGGATCTCGCGCGTCGACCAGTCCGGCCTGGTGAGGATGGTTCGGATGGTGTTCTTCGTCGCCGGGGTTCGGTCCGGCGGCCAGAAATAGCCTGCGGCGTCGAGATCCTCCTCGATCTGCCCGATCAGCCCTTCGAGATGCTCGTGCGGAGCCCTCGGCTCCCGCTCGTCGCTCTCGGTCGGGATGGCGAGCTCGACATGCTTGGACCATTCGTAGGCGACCAGGATCACCGCCTGGGCGAGGTTGAGCGAGCGGAAGTCCGGATTGACCGGCACCGTAATGATCGTCCCCGCGATCGCCACCTCCTCGGTCTCCAGCCCCGACCGCTCGGCCCCGAACAGGATGGCCGAGCGCTCGCCCGTCGAGCGGATCTGCCGAGCCGCTTCCTCCGGAGTCGCCACCGGAATGACGAGCCCACGCTTGCGCACCGTCGTCGCGAAGACGTTCGGACAATCGGCGACGGCCTCCGCCACCGTGTCGAACACCCGCGCGTCGGCGAGCACGACATCCGCACCCGACGCCGCCGGGCCCGCCGCCGGATTGGGCCACCCGTCGCGCGGATTGACCAGGCGCAGGTCGCTCAGCCCGAAATTGAGCAT
>JAEWKG010000099.1 GCA_023386135.1 Pseudomonadota bacterium
ACGCAGCCGATCGACTACCGCTTCACCTACGAAGCACGCTGACAACCGGCGATTGTTGATCCTCTTTTGACGGGTTCAGCAGGAGTCAGCGCCGAGGTCCGATGCTGGGTGGAAAGCGGACAGCTCGATTTATCTCGACGCCAGGCAGTCGTTCACAAACTGGTTCTCATTTCGGACCATTGTGATGAGGTTTACGTCTTGACCCACGGCGAACCGTCTTACTTCCTGGCAGGTGGCGTACTCAGCGTTCGCGCTCTGGAGCGCAGTCAGCGAGTATCCGGCCATTCCGTAACCCACGGCTATCTTCGACCATTTGTATAGGTCCGGATTTGGTGGTCCAGGATCGGACTTTCCGTCCGCGTGATAGATGATCAGCCTACTTAGCGCCTCGCTATCGCCTTTCATCGCGTCGGCCTCGACGCTCGGCAGTTCACTCGCGTCGATTGAGGCGGCTTGGAAAGAATTCTCGCGATCATTTATCGAGCAGCCAACTACGAGCGCACTCAATAATATCGCGGCGTATCCCGCATTTGCCGATGCCCGTTTTGCGCTCACACTCGTGAATCTGCCTAAGGGATCACCCGTCCGCAATAAAACTTTCCCGACGGTCCGCTTTCAGGGCTGACCGCCGGGTAACAGACGCTCTCCTTAGCGCACCGAGGCGAGGTGGATCTGGTCGATCGCCGACCCGAGGGTCGAATCGAACTCCTCGTCCGACTGTTGGTGGCGCAGGTCCTGCAGCAGGCCGCGGCTGAAGCTCGCGATCATGCCCTGGTTCTCGGCCAACTTGGCGCACGCCTCGTCGGTCGAGTATCCACCCGATAGCGCCACCACGCGCAGCACCTTGGGGTGGTCGATCAGCGGCCGGTAGAGGTTTGCCTCGACCGGAATCGACAGCTTGAGCATGACCTGCTGGCCTTCGGGCAGCGCGTCGAGCTCGGCGAGGATTGCGTCGCGCAGCACCCGCTCGCCCTCGGCGCGGTCGGCGGCCTTGATGTCGTATTCGGGTTCGAGGATCGGCATCAGCCCAGCGGCGAGGATACGCTTGCCCTCCTCGAATTGCTGGCGGACGATCTTCACGATCCCGCCGGGCTGGTTCGACTTGATCACGCTGCGCATCTTGGTCCCGAACACGCCCTTGGCGCGCGCCCGCTCGAGCAGGGTCTCGAGATCGGGCATCGGCTTCATCAGCTGCACGCCGTCCGCCTCGTCCTCCAGTCCCTTGTCGACCTTGAGGAACGGCACCACGCCGCGCTCGGCGAGGCGCTCGGGCACCGGCTTGCCGCCGCTCATCCCGTCCATCGTCTTCTCGAACAGGATCGCGCCCAGCACCTTGCCGCCGCCGAAGCACGGGCTTTCGATGATCCGCTCGCGCATCGCGTGGATCAGCGCGAACATCTCGTCGTCGCTGGACCAGCTGCCCTCTTCGACGCCGTAGCCGGTGAGCGCCTTGGGGGTCGAACCACCCGACTGGTCGAGCGCGGCAATGAAGCCCTCGCCGGTGGCGATGCGGCGGGTCATGTCGTCGGTATTCATGCAGATCCTCTGTGTGAAATGTGGGCAGGCCTTAGCTTCGCCGCGAGTGGGCTTCAACCGCTGGCCGGCTCGGGCTTTGCGGGCTTCAGGTTGATGGCGATGCTGACCCGCTCGGAGTCGCCCAGATAGGGCCGGACGCCGTGCTGCAGCCAGGCGGGGAACATCACCATCACCCCGGTCCGGGGCCGAAGCGTCAGCTCGGCGTGTTGGATGGCGCCGTCGGGTTCGCGAAAGGCGAGCTCGGGGCTCGCCATCGCCACCATCGGCATGCGCGGATCGGTCAGTTGCAGTTCGCCGCCCAGCGCCGGATCGTCGCTGCCCCCGTAGCCGTCGTCTAGATAGTAAACCGCCGACCAGAAGCTACCCGGGTGGACGTGGAACTGGTTGGCATGCCCGCGGGTGCAGACGTTGGCCCACATTTCGGCGGTCCAGCGGTAGCGGCTCGCGTCGGGGCTACCCCGGTCGATCGTGAGTGCCTCGGCCATGCCGATCGCATGGCGCGAGAGATTGCGCGCTGGCTCACCGCCCCACGCGAGCATGTTCATGTTCGAGTGCCACCCACCCAGATTTGAGTGGGCAATACCGGCCGGGTCTCGCGCGCGCTCGGCGGCGATCGCATCGCGCAGTCCGGCGGCAAGCGACGCGTCGTCCACCGTCTCGATCGCGAAGGGCGTCGAGAAGAGGTGGCGCACGTCGGCCATCAGCCGGTTCGTTTACCGACCTTGCGGATGATGCCGGTGAAGGTGAATACCGGCTTGGCGTCGGCGGTGATGGTGCCGCGCACGAAGATCGTCTTGCCGCCGGCGCGAACGACCTCGCCGCGCGCTTCCATCCACTGGCCGACGCGCGAGGGGTCGAGGAATTCCGATGTCATCGACAGCGTGACGGCGAAGTTTTCCTTCAGCTCGTGGTGCGCGATCGAGAACAGCGCGAAGTCGGCGAAGGTCATCAGGCAGCCGCCGTGCATGAACCCGCCGCCGTTCATGTGCTTCTGCTCGGCGCGGAAGGCGCAGACCGGTTGGCCGTTCTCATCGTTGCGGAAGTAGAACGGGCCCGCGCGCGTCTCGAACGCATCGTGCGGCCAGTTCATCCACCCGGCGAACTCGCCTTCGGTGACCGCGATCGGCCCGTGCGAGGTTTGCGCGGTTTCCTCGCTCACTGTTCCAGCGCTTTCACGCCGGGCAGCTCGCGCCCTTCCATCCACTCGAGGAACGCGCCGCCCGCGGTCGAGACGTAGGTGAACCCGTCCGCCACGCCGGCGTGGTTGAGCGCTGCCACGGTGTCCCCGCCGCCCGCGACCGAGACCAGGCTGCCGTCCTGCGTCAGCGCCGCCGCGGTCCGTGCCAGCGCCACCGTGGCGGCATCGAACGGCGGTGTCTCGAAGGCGCCCATCGGCCCGTTCCACACGAGCGTGCGGCAGGTCTTGAGTACGTCGGCGAGCGCCTCGACCGCAGTGGGGCCGACGTCGAGTATCATCTCATCGGCGGCGACTTCGTGGACGTTGCAGGTGCGCAAGGACGCCGGATTGGCGGCAAACTCCTTCGCAACCACGACGTCATAGGGCAGGTGCACCGTGCAGCCGGCGTGATCGGCCTTGTCCATGATCGCGTTGGCGGTCGCGGTCAGGTCATGCTCGCACAGCGACTTGCCGACATCGACCCCGCGCGCGGCGAGGAAGGTGTTGGCCATGCCGCCGCCGATGATCAGGTGCTGCACCCGCCCGACGAGGTTTTCGAGCACCGCCAGCTTGGTCGAGACCTTGGCCCCGCCGACCACCGCGGCGACCGGCTGCTCGGGGTTGCCGAGCGCGGCGTCGAGCGCCTTCAACTCCCTCTCCATCGCCCGTCCGGCGTAGGATGGCAGGAAGTGCGTCAGCCCCTCGGTCGTGGCATGCGCGCGGTGCGCAGCGGAGAATGCATCGTTGACGTAGAAATCGCCATTCGCCGCGATCGCCTTGGCGAATTCGGGGTCGTTCTTCTCCTCGCCCGGCCAGAAGCGGACATTGTCGAGCAGTCCGATGTCGCCGGGCCGCAGGATGGCGAGCGACTGCTCGACCACCGGGCCGCTGACCTCGGAGATGAACATCACCTCGCGGCCCAACACCCTCTCGACGTCGCCCTGGACGACACTGGTGCTCATGGTCGAGTATCGTTCGCCCTTGGGCCGGCCGAAGTGCGCCAGCAGCAGCACCTTCGCGCCGGCGTCAGCCAGTTCGAGGATGGTCGGGGCGCTTGCCTCGACCCGGGTAACGTCGCTCGCCCGGCCCTCGTTCATCGGCAGGTTGAGATCGACCCGGACGAGCGCGACCTTGCCGGCCAGGTCGTCCGGGAGATCGTCGAGGGTCTTGAACTGTCCCATTCACCAACTCCGCTCGCCCTGAGCCTGTCGAAGGGCGCTAGCGCCGCGCTCGCATCCTTCGACAAGCTCAGGATGAGCGGACCTTTGCAATCAGAGGAATTTCGCCATCACACCGGCGGTGTCGATCATCCGGTTCGAAAAGCCCCACTCGTTGTCGTACCACGACACCACGCGAGCGAGCTTCCCTTCGAGCACCGCCGTCTCCAGCGAATCGACGGTAGAAGAGGCCGGGTAGTGATTGAAATCGCTCGAAACCAGCGGCTGATCGGTGAAGTCGAGCACGCCCTTCATCGGACCTTCGGCCGCCGCCTTCAGCGCGGCGTTGATCTCCTCGGCGGTGGTGTCGCGGCCCGGAGTGAACACGAGGTCGATCAGCGACACGTTCGGGGTCGGCACGCGGACCGAGCTGCCGTCGAGCTTGCCCTTCAGCTCGGGCAGCACGAGGCCCACGGCGCGGGCGGCGCCGGTGGTGGTCGGGATCATGTTCATCGCACCCGCACGGGCCCGGCGCAGGTCCGAGTGGATCTGGTCGAGCATACGCTGGTCGTTGGTGTAGCTGTGGATCGTGGTCATGAACCCGCGTTCGATTCCAACGGTTTCGTTGAGCACTTTGGCCACCGGCGCGAGGCAGTTGGTGGTGCAGCTCGCGTTCGAGACGATGTCGTCGTCGGCGGTCAGGGTGTCCTGGTTCACCCCGAAGACGATCGTCTTGGAAACGCCGGTCGCGGGGGCCGAGATCAGCACGCGCTTGGCGCCGGCGGTGAGGTGCGGTCGGCTCGCCTCGTCCGACTGGAAGAAGCCGGTGCATTCGAGCACCAAATCGATGCCGTTGGCCTTGTGCGGCAGGTTGCCCGGATCGCGCTCGGCGGTGACGTGGATGTGCTTGCCGTTGACGACGAGGTCGTTGCCCGCGGTCTCGACCGTGCCGGGGAAGCGGCCGTGGGTGCTGTCGAAGCCGAACAGCAGCGCGTTCGACTTGGTGTCGGCCAAATCGTTGATCGAGACCAGCTCCAGATCGTGGTCGGTGCGCTCGAGGATGGCGCGCGCCACCAGTCGCCCGATGCGTCCGAAACCGTTGATCGCAACCTTGGTCGCCATGTGAAAAGCTCCTGCTAAATGCCTAGTTTTGCTTTGATTTGCGGGACGATAGCCTCGGCGGTGATGCCGAACTTCGCGTAGAGGTCTTCCGCCGGGGCGGACGCGCCGAAACGGTCGAGGCCGATCCGTAGGCCGTTCGCCATTGTGTAGCGATCCCAGCCAAGCGTCGCACCAGCCTCGATCGAGACCCGCAGCAGCCGCTCGGGCGGTACGTTCGGCAGCAGGTCGTCCTTGTAGGACTGCGCCTGCGCTTCGAACAGTTCCATGCAAGGCATTGAAATCACGTCGGCACCGATCCCCTGCACTTCAAGTGCATCGGCAGTGGCGACGGCGACTTCGACCTCGGAGCCGGTGGCGATCAGGATCACCTTGCGCGCGGCCTTGGCGGCGCGCAGGCGATAGGCGCCCTGGGCTGAGAGGTTCCCGCCTTCGCTGCGCAGCTGCGGCAGGTTCTGCCTGCTGAGCGCGAGCACAGAAGGCGTTTCCGGGGTCGACAGCGCAAGCGCCCAGCACTCCGCGGTCTCGACCACGTCGCACGGGCGGAACACGTTGAGGTTGGGGATCAGGCGCAGGCTCATCAGCTGCTCGACCGGCTGGTGCGTGGGGCCGTCCTCGCCCAGCCCGATGC
Organism: Pseudomonadota bacterium; assembly: GCA_023386135.1. Lineage (GTDB taxonomy): Bacteria > Pseudomonadota > Alphaproteobacteria > Sphingomonadales > Sphingomonadaceae > Tsuneonella. Next base: position 5,621 of record JAEWKG010000099.1, read on the forward strand.
TGTCGTGGGTGAACACGTAGATCGCGCGGGTCTGCTGCAGTGCGCTCAGGCGCACCGCATTGCGGCAGTAGTCGCTGAAGATCAGGAACGTGCCGCCGTAAGGGATCACTCCACCGTGGAGCGCCATGCCGTTCATCGCACAGGCCATGCCGAACTCGCGGATGCCGTAGTAGAGGTAGCGGCCGGCGTAGTCGTCGGCGGTGAGCGGACCGGTCGCCTTGGTGTTGGTGTTGTTCGAGCCGGTGAGGTCCGCCGAGCCGCCGATCATCGCCGGAAGCTGCGCGGTCAGCACCTCGAGCGCCATCTCGCTCGCCTTGCGGGTGGCGACGGTCTTGGGCTCGGCGATCAGGCCGGCGATGTAGGCGTCGAGCACGCCCGCCGGCACCTCGCCCCCCATGCGCGCCTTGAACTCGGGCGCCTTGCCCGACTGCTCGAGGCGCGCGTGCCACTCGCGGTGCGCCGCCGCGCCGCGCTCGCCGGTCGCGCGCCAGTCGGCGAGGATCTGGTCCGGGACTTGGAACGGCTCCGAGGTCCAACCGAGCGCGGTACGCGCCGCTGCGACCTCATCCGCGCCCAGCGCCGACCCGTGTACGCCGCTGGTGCCCTGCTTGTTGGGGGCGCCCTTGCCGATCACCGTGCGGCATTCGACCAGCACCGGCGACGCGTCGTGCGCCGCGGCTTCACCCAGCGCGCGGTCAATGTCGGCGTAGTCGTGCCCGTCGCATTCGATCACGTGCCATCCTGCAGCACGGTAGCGCGCGGGGATATCCTCGCAGGTCGAGAGGTCGGTCGAACCATCGATGGTGATGCGGTTCGAATCCCACAGCACTTTGAGGCGCCCGAGCCGCAGGTGCCCGGCGAGGCCGATCGCCTCGTGATTGACGCCCTCCATCAGGCATCCGTCGCCCGCGACCACCCAGGTGTGGTGATCGACCAGCGCGTCACCGTACCCGGCGTTCAGATGACGCTCGGCGATCGCCATGCCGACCGCCATCGCCAGCCCTTGGCCGAGCGGGCCGGTGGTGCATTCGATGCCGGGGATGAGGAAGTTCTCCGGGTGCCCGGCGCATACGCTGCCGAGCTGGCGGAAGTTGCGGATGTCCTCAATTGTCGGCGAGGCGTAGCCTGAGAGGTAAAGTAGGCTGTAGATCAGCATCGAGCCGTGACCCGCCGACAGCACGAAGCGGTCGCGGTCGGCCCAGTCGGGCGCTTGGCTGTCGAACCGGAGGTACTTCGACCACAGCACGGTAGCGACATCGGCCATGCCCATCGGCATGCCAGGATGCCCCGAATTCGCTGCCTGCACCGCGTCCATCGACAGCGCGCGGATGGCGTTCGCCATCGGCGCCAGGCGGGCGGGGTCGAGAGTCATGAGGGCCAAGCTCCTGCGGGACGATTCGGGGCGCGGGGGGGGCCCGCGGCGGCGGGGG
>JAEWKG010000146.1 GCA_023386135.1 Pseudomonadota bacterium
GAGGCCGGGGAACGGGCCGACCTGGCTGGTCTTCGCGCTGCCGTCGCGGAAGAGCACCACGCGGTGGAGATTGTTGCCGTCGGGCATTAGCGTGTATTCGAACGCGCCCAGCGCGGTGAACTTGCCCGGTTCGTTGAAGCGGTCGATCGTCTGGAGGTGCTTGCGCCAAATCTCCTCCGTCGCGGCGGCCTGGCGCTTGGGATCGCGCAACGCGGCGGGCAGTGTGCCGTTGGCCGCCGCGGTGATCAGCTCGGCAACCGCGCGGGTGGACGACTGCGGGCTCTCGTGCATCATGTCGTGCCACCGCCGCAGGGTGGCATCGCGGATGAGCAGGCGCGGCGCGTCGTAGAGCCGCCGAGTGGCGCCGAGCCCGTCGGAGTGATCGGCGATGGCGAGGAAATCGAGCGGGCGCTCGATCTGCGCGGGTACCCCGGTGCTCGAAATCACCTTTTCACCGCGGGCAAACCGCAGCGCCTGTTCCGGCCCGAGCCGCGCACCGAAGCCGAACGCGTCGATCGAGTTGTCGGTGTGGAGGTGGAGGTCGCCCCAATAAACTCGCCCCGGATAGGCCGCGACCGGTACGGTGCCGGTGCCGTCGCCGCTCGCCGCGGCGCTCGATCCGCCGGTGGTCATCGTCATGTCGCACGCCGACATGGTCGCCGCCGCGGCGCACAGCGCCAGCATGGTCCGGATATGCACCATCGCCCATCTCCCCCGGCGACCCACTGGCGATTGTGCCGCGATGGTGCCGCAAACGTCAAGCGGTGGGCGGAACGGGCCGCGACATCGGGAGTTTTACGCCTCTATGGGGCGGATCCAGCCGTCCGGCGCTCTGGTCGCCGTCAACGCCGATTGGATCGTCGCGCACCACTCGAACCGCACGATGCGCTCGGCTTCACCAGCCATGTCGGCACGTTGCGGGCGATCATGGCCGAACTCGAAAGCCGCGGCGACGCGATGGCGCTGTGCGCGAAGCCGCCGCGCAGATGCAGCGGCTGACCGGCTAGACCGGCTGCGCGATCAGCGCGCGGCCCGCACCGAATTCGACCGCGCCGAGATTGTCGGCAAGCGCGCAGCCGCCCGGCGCAACCGCCTCGCCGCTGTTCAGCGTAATCGGCGCATCGACCGGGATCACCAGCAGTCTGCCCTGCCCGTACCGCGCGCGGGTCGCCTCGTCCGGACCGCCATCGAGCCGGTCGAGCCGGAAGTGCGGGCCGTTGACCAGCGACACGTCGCCGCCTTCCGGGACATGGCGCCGCAGGTGCGGGTCGTGCGGCTCGCCGTGCGCGACCGCTATTCCTGCGTCGAGATGCAGCTCGCGCGGGCGGCCGTAATCGTAGAGGCGATACGTGATGTCGGAGTTCTGCTGCACCTCGATCAGCGACAGCCCCGCCCCGATCGCGTGGACCGTGCCGGCGGTAAGGTAGATGAAATCGCCCGGATGGACCTCGTGCCATTCGAGCAGGTCTTCGATCGACCCGTCGAGCGCGGCGGCGCGCATCTGCTCGGGCGAGACCTCGCCTCTGAACCCGACCGCGAGCTTCGCGCCCGGCTCGGCGGTGAGGACCAGCCAGCACTCCTCCTTGCCGCGGTTGCCCGCGGGCGCCTGCGCGTCGGAGGGGTGGACCTGCACCGAGAGGTTCTCGCTGGTGAACAGGTATTTGACCAAGAGCTCGGGCAGTTCGGGAGGCGGCTCGAACCAGATTTCTCCGATGCGCTGGCCTTTGGGCGCGCTGAACGGCGCGGGGAGATGGTCCTGTCCCCATGGCTTCTCGACCGACTTGGTGGAAAGGACGCGGCTCATTGGTTCGCGGCCCCCGACAATTTGCCGACCAGCTGCGCCCCGGCGGCGCTGGTGACCAGCACCTCGCCGTTGTCGACCACCACGATCACGTCGTCGAGCCCGATCACCGACACGCGCGGGCCGTCTGTTTCGACCAGCACGTTGCGGCACTCGCCCAGCTCGGCTTCGCCCGAGGTGCGGTTGCCGGCGTCGTCACCGGGCCGCGCATCGCGCAGCGCTTCCCAGTTGCCGATGTCGGACCAGCCCATGTCGGCGGGTACGACCGCCGCGCGCTCGGTGTTCTCCATCACCGCGTAGTCGACCGATTCGCCGCTGATGCCGGCGAACGGCTCGGGTGCGGGATGGAATTCCTGGCCCACGTAGCGCCCGCCGGCGACGGCCTTCCTTACCGCTTCGGCCATCGCCGGGCGGTGGGCTTCGAGCTCGTCCATGAACGCGCCCGCGCGAAAGGCGAAGATGCCGCCGTTCCACGCGTGCCCGCCCTCGGCGAGGAAGCGTTCGGCGGTGGCACGGTCGGGCTTCTCGACGAAGCGGTCGACGCGGTTTCCGCCCCCAGACGAACCGGAGATCGGCTCGCCGGTGCGGATATAGCCGTAGCCCGTCTCGGGCCGGTCGGGCGCGATGCCGAAGGCGACCATCCAGTCTTCCGCCGCCAGCTTCGCCGCGCCGCGCGCGGTGGCGGTGAAGGCGGCGCTGTCGGCGATGTGGTGGTCGCTCGGGCACACCAGCATGATCGCGTCCTTCGGCAGCAGCGCTACCGCGAGCCCGATCGCAGGCGCGGTGTTCTTGGCCTGCGGCTCGACGATCACGGTGGCGTCGCCGCCCGCCTGATCGGCGATGTGCGGCAGGTGCGCCTCGCCGGCGACGATCACCGCTTCGGCAAAGTTGTCCTCGTCGAGCCAGCGGTCGAGCGTCGCTTCGAAAAGGGTGCGGTCGCCGACCAGCGGCAGGAAGGGCTTCGGTTTGGCCTTGCGGCTGCGCGGCCACAGGCGCGTGCCGCTGCCGCCGCACAGGATGACGGGGTGGATGGTGGGCTCTGTCATGGGATCCTAGGTCTCTGGCCCATCAACGCATCCGTCACACCATCAGTTGCAGCAGGTCGTCGATTTTTGCGCTCGCGAAACCGACCGAGCTGTCGGAGATGCCATAGGGAACAAAGAGGTGCCCGCCGACCCTCAGCGCGCCGCAGGTATAGACCACGTTGGGCACGTAGCCGGAGCGGTCGGCGTCTTCGGCGGTCAGCACCGGCTCCTTTGTCCGCCCGATGACCTTGGACGGATCGTCGAGGTCGAGCAGCGCGCAGCCGACGGTGTACTTGCGCATCGCGCCGACGCCATGGGTGAACAGCAGCCAGCCATGATCGGTGCGGATCGGGCTGCCGCAGTTGCCGATCTGGATGAACTCCCACGGATACTTGGGCTCCATCAGCAGGACGCCCTCGCTATCCCACCGGTCGATTCGGCGCGAGCGGAGGAGGAACAGGTTCTTGCCGTCCTGCCGCCCAACCATGGTGTAATACCCGCCGATCTTGCGCGGGAACAGCGCCATGCCCTTGTTGCGCCCCGCGCGGCCGGTGATCGGCTCGAGCAGGAAGCGGCGGAAGTCCTTGGTCCGCAGCAGTTCGGAGCGGATCGTCTTGCCGGAGTAAGCCGTGTAGGTACCGATCCACTCGTACTCGGGCGTGCCATTGTTGGCGCCGTGGTCGAAGCGCACGAGGCGCAGGTCCTCGAGCCCGCCGGCCTGCTGCTCAGTGATCGGGAAGATGACGGTGTTCGACAGCGAGCTTTCGGGGTTGCGGTGAACGGTCACCCCGCGGTCGGCGTCGTAGAGGCTGGCGTCGTCGAGTTCGACCGAGGTCGCGAAGGCGCTCTGCGGCCACAGGTCGAAGCGGCCGTCGGGGTAGGCGATCCCTTCGCGGAAGGCGATCGAGCTGATGTGCCCCTCGCCCACCGCGCGCAGGCTCATCACGAAGCGCACCGCCCCGCCCGCGCAGCCCGACTGGTCGGGGTGCGGGACGATCGACGGATTCATCAGCGCCGCGGCCGAGTAAGTGTATTCGTGGCAGAAGTAAGCGCCGATCAGCTTGCGCCGCATCGGCGAGAAGTCGCGGCCGCCGAGGCCGAGCGAGTCCTTGAGCTCGAGCCAGCGATCCCCGAACATCGCTTCGGTCTGCCAGTGCCGCTCGCGAAAGTCGCGCAAGACCTTGCGGTATTCCTCGCGCACGCGATTTTCGCTCAGTGCGGCGACGTCGTTCACCAGCCGCAATGCGCGGTTGCCCTCGGCATTCGCGGCCTGCCAGCCCAGGTGAAAGGGCCGTAGCACGACCCGCGAAGGGTCCGCGTGCAACCGCTCGTCAAGTATGTGCAAGGGGCCGTGGGCCTTCCTCGGTTCGGTACTCAACCCGCTTCCCCGTCTCGCCGGTCCTGGCTGTGCCGGCCCCGATAGTGACGCTGACGCCCTGCACGTCTTTCGCCTCCCCGGCAACCGCGGGGGCGAGCGCCAGCATGGAATTATATCCGAGCTGGAAGGCGAGGATTGATTCCGCGCCGCAATTCATGTTGGCGCCGTGCGGGGTGAGTCCGTCGCGGCAGCGCCCGCTGTCCATGTCGGCGAGCACCACGCCGCGGTCGTTGGCGCCGAAGAACCAGCGCCACGCCGCTGTGCCGTGCGCGCGCCAGCGTTCGTCGCCGGTCGCGCGCCAGGCGGAAAGCGAGGCGTCGATCGCCGCCAGCGCTTCCAGAGGCTGTTGGTCGAACGGCAGCTGCGCGTATTCGCGGCCGAAGGTTTCCGAGCCGATCGCGCGGAAGTGGCCGCCGGCGGCGGTCTGGCGCTCGGCGATCCACGCCAGCGTCTCGATCCCGCACGCGGTCCACTCGGGCCGGGCTAGCGTCTCGCCCGCCTCGATCAGCGCCTGGCTGAGGCGGGGGTTGTCGTAGCCGAGCACCGCTTCGAACCAAGCCCAGTCGGGCCGCCGCGCGCCGCCCAGCAGGCGCTCGAGGAAGGCCGCGCCGTCTGCCAGCGCCTGCTTCGACGCGGCGTGATCGGGCCGCACGCGCAGCATCGCCGCAGCGCCGAGCATGACGAAGGCTACCGTGCGCGGGCTGTCGCTCCTGGCGATCGCTGCCAAGGTCTGGTCGTAGAGCTCGCCGGCCCAGAAGCGGATATCGGGATCGGGGCTGTCTGCAACCGCGCGCCCGAGGGACCAGATCGTCCGCCCGTTCGAATCCTCCGAGCCCAGCTCCTCGCACCAGCCGCGGTCGAAGCGCATGAAGTTGCGGAACGCCTGGCGGTCCGGGTTCCATGCGTCCTGCACGAAGGCCGCGTAGGTCATCGCCAGGGCCTGCCGCTCGTACGGGTCGAGACCTTGCGCCTGGTTGACCAACATCAGCGCGCGCACGTTGTCGTCGAGGCAATAGCCGTGGCGCCGGTCGGGGATGATGCCGATCGCGTGCTGGTACATGCCGGTGCCGTCGCTCATCGCCCGCACCGCGTGGAACGACGGGCGTGCGACCGGCGCCTGAAGCGGGGGAGCGGCGACCGCGTGCTCGATCAGCGCGGCCGAAGCGGCGGCAAAGCGCGGCCAGACCGTCTCGCGCCCGCGTGCATAGGCTCGCGCCTTGGTCGCGGCGAGGGCGTAGGGATCGTCGAGCAGCGCGTTGACCGCATCGGCGATGCCCTCGACCGAGCCCGGCTCGACCAGCACCCCGACCCCGTCCGACAGCAGCTCGCGCGCGTGGACGTAGGGGGTGGAGACCACCGCCTTGCCCAACGCCACGGCGTAGCTCAGCGTGCCGCTGGTCGACTGCTGCAGCCCAGGATAGGGCGTAAGATAGATGTCGCACGCCTCGAGCTGGTCGAGCAGCCGCGGCGTGTCGACGAAGCTTTCATCCCACTCGATCGCGTCGGCCACGCCGAGCTTCTCGGCGAGCGCCTTGAGCCCGTCGCGGTAGCTTTCGCCATCCCGGGCGACCAGGTTCGGGTGCGTCGCGCCGAGGATCCGGTAGAGAACTTCCGGATGCTTGGCGCGGATCGCGGGCAGCGCCTGGATCACCGTTTCGAGCCCCTTGCCGGGGCCGAGCAGGCCGAAGGTGGTCAGCACCGTACGGCCGGCGAGGCCCATGCGCGCCTTGAACTCTTCCTCGCGCCCGAACGGGCGGTCGGGAGCGCCGTGCTCGATTACCTCCACCCGCGCTGGGTCGGCCCGGTAGAGCTCGATCAGGAGCTCGCGCGAGGCGCGCGCCATCACCATGATCCGGCTCGCCCGGCGGACCAGGTGGTCGAGGATCGCATGCTGGCGATCCGACGGGTTGGTCAGCACCGTGTGGCAGGTGACGATCAGCGGCGCGGCGATGCGGTCGACGAAGTCGCACACCAGCTCGCCGTCGGGGCCGCCGAAGATGCCGTATTCGTGCTGCAGCCAGACGGCGTCCGCGCCGCTGGCGTTGATCGCGTCGGCCGCACGCGTATAAGCGGCGGAGTCGGCGCGGTCGATCGTCCCGGCCACGCCTTCGTAGGCGAGCGGCTGACCGGCATCGTCGAGCGCCCAGACGTCGACGCTCACTTCTGGGCGAAAGCGGCCCAGCTGTTCGGTCAGGTCGGCGGTGAAGGTGGCGATCCCGCATTTGCGCGGGATGTAGTTGCCGACCAGCGCGATCCGGCGCGCGGGGCGCGGCGAGCGGAAAGCGACCAGTTCCGCATCGGCAGCGCCGGGAGCGGTCGGGGAGAAGAATAGGTCGGCGCGGCG
>JAEWKG010000149.1 GCA_023386135.1 Pseudomonadota bacterium
CAATTGCGTTCGCCGCATTGCCCATGCTGCGCGCGATGTTGGCGCCGAGCGACCGGCTCGCATGGCCCTGACCTTGACCGCTACCGCTCAGGATAACCGCCGTCTCGGCTGCGTCTTGTGCCAGCAAGGGCGCCGACATGGCTGCAGCGATGAAGGCGGTAGTGATCACAGCGCGGAGCATGACGTGTTCTCCCCAAGTCTGAGAGTTTACGCTTCGCCTCGTTCAGGTCAATCCGCCGCCGTTCCGGCGATGCGCCTGGCGTGCTCGCGGACGAGGGCGATCATGTTGGGCACGCCCTGGGTGCGATTGGAACTGAGCTGGTTGGTGAGGTCGAACGGCGCGAGCGCGGCGGCGACGTCCATCGCGGCGATCTCGGCGGCGGGCTTGTCCTGCACCGCGGCGATGACCAGCGCGACGATCCCCTTGGTGATCGCGGCGTTGCTGTCGGCAAGGAAATGCAACCGCTCTGCATCGCCCGTAGGATAGACCCACACGCTGGCTGAACAGCCGCGCACCAGCGTAGCGTCTGTCTTGAGCGCGTCCGGCATCGGCTCGAGGGCGCGGCCAAGCTCGATCAGCAGGCGATAGCGGTCGTCGGGATCGAGGAAATCGTATTCCTCGGCGATGTCGGTGAGTGGGCGCATGGCGCGCCGTTAGCGGAGCGGAGGCGCCGCTCCTAGACCCCCAGCCCACCCGGGCGGGTGAGCGCGTAGTAGAGCACGTAGAACCAGCCGAAAAAGCCCTGCACGGCCGCCCAGATGATCGACTTGTGCAGGCTCCAGCTGATCACCACCGCGATCGCGCTGCCGAGGCCGATGCCGGCCTGCGCCGCGCCGTTGCGGACCGCGCTCACAGGTCGACCCCGCTGGCGATCGCTTCCAGCTTGCGGATGCGCTCCTTGAGGTCGCTGAGCTCGATCCGGGCCGAGCCCAACGCGCTGCCGGTGTCGATCTCGCGAGCGCGCGAGGGCGTGTGGTCCAGCTCGTGCTCCTTGAGCGACAGCCAGCCCTGCCACCCGCGCAGCATGGCGAGCGCGACGATGGCGATGGCGGTTAGCGAGGTGGCGGCGATGACGATCTGTTCGCTCATGTCGAATGTCCTCCTCTCGAAACGTCCTTGCGGCCTACGACGTGCGCTGGTCGCGCAGCGCCTCGATCTCGTCCGACACGCGGCGCGATTCGAGGGCGGCGGTGGTGTGGTTCTCGGTCGCGATCCGCTCGAGCACGCGGATGCGCTCGCGCAGTTCGGTGACCTCGCGCTCGAGCGCCGCGTCCGCCTTCGCGATCGGCGCCTCGTTGCCTTCCTTGTCGGCGGTGATCCCGTGCTGCGCGCGGTACTTCGCCTTCATCAGCTCGGTGAAGCAGCCGATCGCGACGATCACGACGATCGCGGTCCACAAGCTCATTGCATGTTCTCCTTGCCCGCGCGCAGGCGCTCGATCTCGTGAGTGAGGCGGAAGCCGCCGTCGGTGACAATCCGTTCGACCGTCTCCAGCCGCTCGCGCATCGAGCCGATTTCGGCCTTCAACTGCGCGTTCTCCTGGGTCAGCAGTTGCACCCGCGCGGAGGTATCCTTGTCGGTCGAGGGGCGCAGCGACTGGCCCCACATGCCCTGCAACGGATAGCCGTTCTTGATGCGCAGGCGGGTGTTGTAGACCGTGGCGGCGATGCCGCCGGCGCCGAGCAGGAAACCACCTGCCAGCAGTGCGCCGATCAGCGGCAGAAGTTCGTGCGGGATCATCAGACACGCTCCTTGCGCAAGCTGTCGATCGACACCCCGCTGTCGAGCCCGTCGACCCGGCGCTGATCGCGCAGCGCCTCGATCTGGGTGGCGACATCGTAGCCGCGGTCGGTGACGATGCGTTCGAGCACGCGGACGCGGTCTTCGAGTTCGGATACGCGGCTCGAATACTGCGCGGCCTTTTCGGCGCTCAACTCGGCGGTCGAATTGACCCGCGCTTCCGCCAGCTTGGTCTGGTGGCGGGTCCAGATCGCGAAGCCGCCCAGCAGGAACGGTGCCAGCGGTATCAAAAGTGCAAGCTCACCCATGGTTCGAGTCCCTCAACTCCGGTGTCGGTTAGCGCAGCCGCTCGATTTCGGCGGACAGGCGCGGATTGCTGGTGACGTAGAAGGTCTCGACTTCGGCCAGGCGGCGGTCGATGTCCTTCATCTTGCCGCGGATCTCGCGGGCGGTGCGCTTCGGGCTCTGCCGGACGCGCTGCCAGTATTTGCTCTCGTCCTGGTCGACGTAGAGGTGGGGCGGTTTCTTGTTCAGGATCAGCCCGGCGATCAGGTACGCCCCGAGGATGACCGGACCGAGCGCCGGCAGCAGGATCAGCGCGCCGAGGCGGACCCACAAGACGTTGACACCCGTGTAGTCGGCGATCCCTGAGCAGACTCCCATCAGCTTGGCGTTCTGCTTGTCGCGGTAAAGCGTGGTGCGCGGCGTGTTCACGAACGAACTCCCTTCTTTTCGGCCAGCAGGCGATCGAGTTCGCGCAGCGGCTCGTTATCATCCTCGCGGTCGGCGATCAGGCGCACCGGCTGGAATTCCGGGTTGTCGCTGGCGACCAGGCGCTCGACCGTATCCATCCGCGCATCGAGCCGCTTGGCGAGGCTGTAGAGTTCCTCAAGGAGTGCCTCGTCATCGGTGGTGATGGGGGCGGCGGTCTTCCACTTGGTGATGTAGTGGAGAATGATCCACGGCAGGGCGACGAACAGGATGCCCATCACGCTCAAAGTATCGAGATCCACCGCTTAATCCTCCTTGGTCTTGCCGGCGTCGTCGCCAGCCTGGTCGTTCAGGCCGAGCGCGCGCTTCATTTGTTCGAGTTCGTCGTTGATCTGGTCTTCGCCCGCGAGCGCGGCGATCTCGTCGGACAGGCTGGGCTTGCCGGTGCCGTCGGCGATCGACAGCGCGTCGGCGCGGCCTTCGGCGTAGTCGACCCGGCGCTCGAGCTGGTCGAACCGGGTCAGCGCGTCGTCCACCCGCTCGTTGGTCATCAGGCTGCGCAGCTTGACGCGGTTCTCGGCGCTTTCGAGGCGCGCGGCGATCGCGGTCTGGCGGCTGCGCGCCTCGCGCAGGCGGACCTGCAGCTTCTCGATGTCCTGCTCGTACGCACGAAGCGCATCGTCGAGGACGGCGATTTCCTGCTTCAGCTGGTCGGCCATGTCGCCGGCCTTCTTCTTCTCCATCAGCGCCGCGCGGGCGAGGTCCTCACGGTCCTTGCTGAGCGCGAGCTGTGCCTTGTCGGCCCAGTCGGCCTGCAGCCGTTCCAGCTTGACGGTGTGACGGTGCATTTCCTTCTGGTCGGCAATCGTGCGCGCGGCACTGGCGCGCACCTCGACCAGGGTCTCCTCCATCTCGAGGATGATCATGCGGATCATCTTCGACGGGTCGTCCGCCTTGTCGAGCATGTCGGTGAAGTTGGCCGCGATGATGTCACGGGTGCGGCTGAAAATGCCCATGAAGGCAACTCCGTAGTTGGCGATATCGCGCTGAGCGGCGCTCTGCGTGGGGGTGGGGCTGCGGCGCAGGCGTTCGACTTCCTGCTCGAGCCGGCTGGTCGGACGGGCCGGAGCGTCGCCATCGCGGTGGGACTGGAATCCGCGTGACGGAAAATCGCGCTCCGGCCCTAGGGGGTCGAACGGGTCGTCTGAAGTCGGCCTGTTCACGCCAGCTCCACCGGCTGGAAGACCGGGTCGGCGGCGTACGCCGGGGTCGCCTGGAGCTGGCTGCTCAGCGCCACGAACAGCGCCATCGCGGCGACGCTGGCGGTCGCGGCCTGGCCGAGGCGGGTCTGCAGGAAACGGCGGTCGAACATTTCTAGGTGCTCCGGTTGGTAGATGTTCACCTATCAGCAAGCGGCGTGCCAATTCGCATTTACGGATAGCCGACGCTTTTCGACGAACGGCATGATGGTCTCGCTTGCCGACAATTGGTGAAATCCACTATGGGTTGGGTATGGAGCGGGAGAGCCAGTTCATCGGCCAGTCGGGGGCGTTCCTCGACGCGGTCGAGCGCGCGAGCCGCGCGGCGGCGATGAACCGCCCGGTGCTGGTGGTGGGCGAGCGCGGCACCGGCAAGGAATTGATCGCCGAGCGCCTCCACCGCCTGTCCACCCGGTGGGGCGAACCGCTGGTGACGATGAACTGCGCCGCGCTCCCCGAAACGCTGATCGAAGCGGAGCTGTTCGGGCACGAGGCGGGCGCGTTCACCGGCGCGACCCGTTCGCGGGCGGGACGGTTCGAGGAGGCGGACGGTGGGACGCTGTTCCTCGATGAATTGGCGACGCTGAGCATGCAGGCGCAGGAGCGATTGTTGCGGGCGGTCGAGTACGGCGAGGTGGCACGGATCGGCTCCAACCGCGCGATCCGGGTCGACGTGCGCATTGTGGCGGCGACCAACGAGGACCTGCCCACGCTGGCCGACCGTGGGACCTTCCGTGCCGACTTGCTCGACAGGTTGAGCTTCGAGGTGATCACGTTGCCGCCACTGCGGGTCCGCGAGGGTGATATCGCTGTTCTGGCAGAGTTTTTCGGCCGCCGCATGGCCTCCGAGCTGCGCTGGGACGAGTGGCCCGGGTTCGCCGATCATGTGCGGGAGAGGCTCGAAAACCATCTCTGGCCGGGCAATGTGCGCGAACTCAGAAACGTCATCGAGCGCGCGGTCTACCGCTGGGGCGACCCCAAGAACGCGATCGGCCATGTGGTCTTCGACCCGTTCGAAAGCCCGTGGAAACCTGTCAATGAAGCGCTCGATCGGGCGCCGAGCACCCCAGTGAAACAGGCCGAACAGCGCCAGCCGGCGGCCGACTACGACTCCGTCGGCGATCTGCGCGCGGCGGTCGACGCGCACGAGCGCGCGATCGTCGAGCACGCACTCGGCCGCCATCGCTGGAACCAGCGCCAGACCGCCAAGGCCCTCGGCCTCAGCTACGACCAGCTGCGCCACTGCATCAAGAAGCACGACCTCGCGCAGTAAACGCGTTCAGTCGCCAGCGCCGGCGCGGGCGATCTTGAGCCACGGATTGAGGTCCGGTTCGGCGACTTTCGTCAGGCGGTTGCGGTCGCGGTGGACGAAGGGTTCGCTCTGCCCGCGCACGACCAGCGTGGTGTCGCTGACATAGCTCCAGCTTCCATCGTCATGGAATTCGATATCGAGCCGGAACGTTTCGGTGCGGAACGCCTGTTCGAGGAAGAAGGTCGAGGCGATCCCGTACTCGGTCTCGCCGCGGCGCGATTCGACGACCAGCCGGGTGGCGTCGGCCGCGGCATGGCCGGCCGAAAGCGCGACCTGGCCGCGCGGGATCGCAAGCGACTGGAGGATCAGCCCGGTCGCCGGCTCCCACAACCAGTAGCCGACTTGATCGTGGAAGGTAATGTCCTCTTCCGGCGTGTTCACGTGCTGGTGGTAGCGCAGGCCATAGAACAGCTGCGGCCCGTTGGGCTGCGGATCGATCGGCTGCATCTCGATCCGCTCGTAGTACTGGCGGTGCTCCGGCCCGTCGGCCTTGGGATTGACGTCGGTCCCTCCGCGGCCTTCCCACACGCCCGCGAGGCGGCGCAGCGGGCCGAGGTGGCTGAGCGTGTCGGGGTCGATGTCTTCGGGCTCGGTGAAGATGTCCGCCGGAATGTCCATGCGCATTCCTTATCGCGGCGGATTCCCATTGCAATCGCGCAGCCCCCGGCCTATCTGCCCCGCCAATCCCACATCGCAAGACTGAGGGGCTGGCGCCGCGAGGGGCCGGCACCAAAGGCGCTTGCGGACCTGAAAGACCCCGTTGGCCGATATCGCCCGCCTGACCCAGCTGATCGAACCCGAAGCGCACGCGCTCGGGCTCGAACTGGTGCGCGTCAGGATGATGCAGTCGGAAGCCGGCGACGGCGGCGAGGCGTTGCAGATCATGGCGGAGGACCCGGCGACCGGGCAGCTGATCATCGACCAGTGCGCCGCGCTCTCTCGCCGCGTCAGCGACGTGATCGATGCGCGCGAGGAAGCGGGCGAGGTGCTGATCGACGGCGCCTACCACCTTGAAGTCAGCAGCCCCGGGATCGACCGGCCGCTGACCCGCGCCAAGGACTTCGCCGACTGGGCGGGGCACGAGGCGCGGATCGTGATGGACAAGGACTGGGCCGGCCAGCGCGTGCTCAAGGGCGAGCTCTTGGGGCTAGACGGCGACCAGGTCACCATTGCCGACCGCAAGGCGGGTGAAGTCACCGTGCCGCGCGACCAGATCCACACGGCCCAGCTCGTCCTCACCGACGCGCTGATCGCCGCGACCAAACCGATCGACACCACTGGTGCCGACGAAATTCTCGAAACAGAGGAAGAGTAAGACCACGATGGCTACCTCCATTTCCGCCAACCGGGCCGAACTGCTCGCGATCGCGAACTCGGTCGCGTCGGAGAAGATGATCGACAAGGGCATCGTCATCGAGGCGATGGAAGAGGCGATCCAGAAGGCCGCCCGCGCGCGGTACGGCAACGAGAACGACATCCGCGCCAAGCTCGACCCGATGACCGGCGACCTGCGCCTGTGGCGCGTGGTCGAGGTCGTCGAGGAGGTCGAGGACTACTTCAAGCAGGTGAACCTGGAGCAGGCCGCCAAGTTGCAGGCCGATGCCAAGGTCGGCGACTACATCGTCGATCCGCTGCCCCCGGTCGACCTCGGCCGCATCGACGCGCAGTCGGCCAAGCAGGTCATCTTCCAGAAGGTCCGCGACGCCGAGCGCGAGCGCCAGTTCGAGGAATTCCAGGACCGCGCGGGCGAGATCATCACCGGCGTCATCAAGTCGGTCGAGTTCGGCCACGTGATCGTCAACCTGGGCCGCGCCGAGGGCGTGATCCGCCGCGACCAGCAGATCCCGCGCGAGGCCGCCCGCGTCGGCGAGCGCGTGCGCGCGCTGATCACCAAGGTGGAGCGCAACAACCGCGGTCCGCAGATTTTCCTCAGCCGCGCGCACCCCGAGTTCATGAAGAAGCTGTTCGCGCAGGAAGTGCCCGAAATCTACGACGGCGTGATCACCATCCAGGCCGCCGCGCGCGACCCGGGCAGCCGCGCCAAGATCGGCGTGATCAGCCGCGATTCGAGCATCGACCCGGTCGGCGCCTGCGTCGGCATGAAGGGCAGCCGCGTCCAGGCCGTGGTGCAGGAGCTGCAGGGCGAGAAGATCGACATCATCCCGTGGAGCGAGGACACCGCGACCTTCGTCGTCAACGCGCTCCAGCCCGCCACCGTCAGCCGCGTCGTGCTTGACGAAGAGGACGGCCGGATCGAGGTCGTCGTGCCCGACGACCAGCTCAGCCTCGCCATCGGCCGCCGCGGCCAGAACGTGCGCCTCGCGAGCCAGCTCACCGGCCACCAGATCGACATCATGACCGAGGAAGAGGCGAGCGAGAAGCGGACCAAGGAGTTCGCCGAGCGTTCGAAGACTTTCGAGGAGGAGCTCGACGTCGACGAGACGCTGTCGCAGCTGCTGGTCGCCGAGGGCTTCGCCGAACTGGAGGAAGTCGCCTACGTCGACCTGTCCGAACTCGCGAGCATCGAAGGCTTCGACGAGGAACTCGCCGAAGAGCTGCAGAGCCGCGCGATCGAGGCTCTCGAGCGCCGCGATGCCGCTTACCGCGAGGAGCGCCGCGCGCTCGGCGTAGAGGACGCGCTGGCGGAGATTCCGCACCTCACCGAAGCGATGCTCGTCACGCTCGGCAAGGGCGGCATCAAGACGCTCGACGATCTGGCCGATCTGGCGACCGACGAGCTGATCGCCAAGAAGCGCGAAGCGCCGCGC
>JAEWKG010000160.1 GCA_023386135.1 Pseudomonadota bacterium
CAGCTTGCCCGCGAGGATCGCCGCCACCCCGGCGAGGCCGAGGAGCGCGCCGACCACCGCCCGACGTCCGACCTGCTCGCCCAACAGTACGCTGGCGAGGAACAGCGCGATGAGCGGGGCGATGAAACTGATCGCGATCGCCTGCGCCAGCGGCAGCAGGGTGAGCGAGAAGAAGAACAGGAACGCCATCGCCGCGACCACCACCCCGCGCACCAGGTGGATGCGCAGAGCCGCTCGCGCCGGCCAACGCCCGCCAGTTGCGCGCCACAACGGCGCGGCGATGGCAAAGCCTATCGGTGCGCGCAGCAGCAGCGCGCTGTAGGCGCCCACCGCCAGGCTTGCGCTCTTCATCCAGGCGTCCATCCAGCTCAACAGGCCGATCGCGGCGAACGCGGCGAGGACCGGCAGCAGAGGGTGATCGGTCTTCGGCATGACCGGCGGTTCGTGGCATTCGTGCCACCGGTCAAGCCGGATTCAGCCGAGCTTCAGCCGCGCGCGTTGAAGGGAGCGGGGCTGGCGCGCTATATACGCTCGCGGCCAGCCTGACTGCCGCCGGATGAGCGGCGCAATTACCGAAGGGGCGCTTGAAGTGACGAAGGGTTTGTGGGCGAAATGGATGATCGGTGCGGCGCTGGTGGCAGTGCCGGCAACCGCGTTTGCTAGCCAGGGACAGGCCGGCAAGGCGCCGGAAAACCTGCTCCCGCCCGAACCGCCGAGCGTGACCGCTGCGAAAGTTCCGGCCGGCACCGATGAGGTCACCTCGTCGACCGCGACCCCGGCGCGCGCCGAGATGGCCGCAACCGTGCAGCCGGTCGCCCCGGTCGTCCAGCGCTGGAACGTTGCCGACGCGCGCGCTCTCGCTGGGGTGATCGCAGGCATCGGCGCCGAAGGGCTCGATCCCAAGGACTACAAGCCCGACGACCTCCAGGCCGCAATCGCCTCCGGCCCCGGCGACGCGCTCGACCAGGCCGCCAGCCGCAGCTTCGCGTGGCTGGTCGAGGACTTGCGCGACGGGCGCACGCCGATGTCGGCGCGCAAGCAGTGGTTCGTGGTCGATCACGATCCCGATCTTTACGCGACGGGCGACGTGATGGCGAAGGCGCTGTCGGGCCATTCGGTCGCCGCCAGCCTCGCCGCGCTCGACCCGGTGCATCCGGATTACGCGGTACTCAAGGCCGCGCTCGCGCAGACCAAGGATCCCGCGCAGCGCAAGCTGATCCGCGCCAACATGGACCGCTGGCGGTGGCTGGCGAAGGACCTGGGCAACCAGTACCTCATCACCAACGTGCCCGAGTATCAGCTACGACTGACGGTCAACGACAAGATCATCTCCACCTATCGCACGATCGTCGGCAAGCCGGGCCGCACCGCGACCCCTCAGCTCGCCGAACAGGTCGAAGGCGTGATCTTCAACCCGACCTGGACCGTGCCGCAGTCGATCGTGAAGGGCGAAGGTCTCGGCGCCTCGCTGCTGCGTTCGCCGCGCCCGGGCTACAAGGCGACCAAGCTGGCGGACGGCACGATCAACGTCGTCCAGCAGCCGGGCCCGAGCAACTCGCTCGGCCTCATGAAGCTCGACATGCCCAATCCGCACGCGATCTTCCTGCACGATACGCCGAGCCGTAACCTGTTCGCGCAGGACAATCGCGCTCTGTCGCACGGCTGCGTGCGCACCGAGCGCGCGACCGAACTCGCGATCACGCTGGCGATCCTCGGCAACCTCGCCAACACCCCCGAGACGCGCAAGGCGGCGGCGGACGAGGCGGTGGCGATCAGCACCAGCGGCAAGTACACCCGCGTGCCGATCCAGAAGCAGATGCCGGTCTACATCACCTATTTCACGATGGGCCGCGACATCACCGGCAAGCTGCGCCAGTTCAGCGACATCTACGGCCGCGACGCGCCGGTGCTCGCGAGCTTCGACGCCCCCCGCGTCGCCGACCGCGCACGCACCAGCAGCGAGGATGTGGTCGAGATCGTCGACGATCTGCAGACGACTTGATTCAACTCAGACCTTCGTCACCCCGGCCTTGAGCCGGGGTCCCGCTTGTTCAACGCAAGGCGCGAGGAGTAGCAGGACCCCGGATCAAGTTCGGGGTGACGGATGTGGCTGCTTAAATGACCCCCGGGTTCACTGGCGGCTGCGGCACACCCTCGGGGATCAGCAGCTGCAGGTCCTTCGGCGGCTCGGTGACCTGCTCGCCATTGGGGCCGATGCCGATCTTGTCGGCGTAGAGTAGCCGCCCGCCAGCCAGGCGCAGCAGCGCAAGCTGGAAATCGGCGTCGCTCATCGCGAAGCAGCCGTTCGAGCGGCCGAGCTTCCCGTACTGCGCCAGATGCGCTGGCTCGCAGTAGCTCGCGCGGTGCATCACGATCGCCCGGTCGAGCGCGTTGGAATTGGTCGGATCGCGCCCTTCCAGCCGGATCGAGGTACCGTACTTCCCGGTGTACCAGCCGAAGGTCATGTACGCGCCCTTGCTGGTGCACCACGATTCGTGGACGTTCGAGAAGAAGTTGAGCCACCCGTCGTGCTCGGGGTCGGAGCCCATGCCGTGCGCGACATGGTAGCTGTCGACCACTCCGCGCTCGAAATCGACGAAGTGCAGGCGCGGGTCCGACGAGCGCAGCCCGAAGTCGGCCACGCCGACCACGTCGCGCGCCCACAAGCCGGTGCCGTGCTTGGCGAGTTGTTCCTGGGCGATCGCGAACAGCCGCCGGTCGCGCGGATTGAGGCTCATCGGAACAGCGGGAACCTGCGCGCGCGCGGGCACCGCCAGCGCCGCGC
>JAEWKG010000180.1 GCA_023386135.1 Pseudomonadota bacterium
GACGCTTGCCCATCCAGCGGCTGCGGCCGGCCTTGGCGAAGTTCTGGTTCTGGTTGTCGGGGTTCGAAACCGCGCCAACCGTGCCCATGCAATCCGAACGCAGGTAGCGCTGCTCGCCGCTGTTCAGACGAACGATGACCATCCCACGGTCACGACCGACGACCTGCACATAGGTGCCGGCCGAACGGGCGATCTGGCCGCCCTTGCCCGGCTTCATCTCCACGTTGTGGCAGATGGTGCCGACCGGCATGGTGCCCAGCAGCATCGCGTTGCCCGGCTTGGTGTCGGTCTTCTCGCCCGCGACGACGGTGTCGCCGACGGCCAGGCGCTGCGGCGCGAGGATGTAGGCGAGCTCGCCGTCCTCGTACTTCACCAGCGCGATGAACGCGGTGCGGTTGGGGTCGTACTCGAGCCGCTCGACGGTGGCCGGCATGTCCCACTTACGCCGCTTGAAGTCGACGTAGCGGTACTTCTGCTTGTGGCCGCCGGCGATGCCGCGCGAGGTCACATGGCCCTTGTTGTTACGGCCGCCGGTCTTGCGCTTGCCTTCGACGAGCGCCTTGACCGGCTTGCCCTTCCACAGGCCGGACTTGTCGACCAGGATCAGGCCGCGACGGGCCGGGCTGGTCGGCTTGTAGTTCTTGAGTGCCATCGCCTCAGATCCCGCTCGTGATGTCGATCGAGTCCTGGCCGGCGGCCAGCGTCACGATCGCCTTCTTCATGTCGGAGCGCGAGTAGGGCTTGCCCTTCCAGCGCTTGGTCTTGCCCTTGACGACGATGGTATTCACCTTCGCCACCTTGCGATCGTAGATGGCCTCGACGGCCTCCTTGATCTGCGACTTGGTGGCATCGCCCGCGACCTTGAACACGATCGCGTTGAATTCCGAAGCCAGGGTCGACTTTTCGGTGATGTGCGGGGCGACGATCACGTCGTAGTGACGCGCGTCGACCGCCTTTGCAGACTTAGCCATTGAAGCGCGCCTCCAGCTTCTCGACCGCGGCCTTGGTCAGGACCAGCGTGTCGTGCTTCAGGATGTCGTAGACGTTGGCGCCGACGGCCGGCAGGACATTGACGCCCGGCAGGTTGCCCGCAGCCCGCGCGAACGAGCTTTCGACCGCGTCGCCGTCGATCACCAGGACCTTGCCGCTCCAGCCGTTCTTGTCGAACTGGCCCTTCAGCGCCTTGGTCTTGGCATCCTTCAGCTCCAGGCTGTCGAGGATCACCAGGCCGTCCTTCGCCTTGCTCGACAGGGCCATCCGCAGGCCAAGCGCGCGGATCTTCTTGTTGAGCGAGATGTTGAAGTCACGCCGCTTGGCACCGTGGGCCTTGCCGCCACCGATGAACACCGGAGCCGCGCGGTCGCCGTGGCGAGCCGTGCCGCCGCCCTTCTGGCGACCGAACTTCTTGCCGGTGCGCGACACTTCGCTGCGCTCACGGGTCGGACGCGCGGTCGCGCGGCGGTTCCACAGCTGCCAAGTGACGACGCGGTGGAGGATGTCCTGGCGGGGCTCGATGCCGAACACTTCGTCGCTCAGCTCGAGATCGCCGGCAGCCTTGCCGTCGAGTTTCTGGACCTTCACCTTCACGGGATCAGCCCTCCTTGCCTTCGTCCGAGCCGGCGTTGTCGCCGTTCTCGGGGGTTTCTTCGCCGACCGCCGGGGTGGTTTCGTCACCGGCGCCAGCCTGCTGCTCCTGGGCGAGCACTTCCTGCTGCTCCGGAGTGACCTGATCGATCACTTCGTGCTCGGCAGCAGCCTCGACCATGCCGGCCGGTGCTTCTTCGTGCTCGGGAGCGGTGCTCTTCTTCTCGACGATCGCGCCGGGGAACGGCAGGCCCTCGGGAGCCGACAGCTTGACCGCGTCGCGGATCAGCATCCAGCTGTTCTTCGAACCAGGGACCGAGCCCTTGACGAAGATCAGACCGCGGGTCGCGTCGGTACGGACGACTTCGAGGTTCTGCTGGGTGCGCTGCTTGTCACCCATGTGGCCGGCCATCTTCTTGTTCTTGAAGACCTTGCCCGGATCCTGGCGCTGACCGGTCGAACCGTGCGCACGGTGGCTGATCGAGACGCCGTGCGTCGCGCGCATGCCGCCGAAACCCCAGCGCTTCATCGCGCCCTGGAAGCCCTTGCCCTGGGTGTGGCCGGTGATGTCGACCTTCTGGCCGGCGATGAAATGTTCCGCCGAGATCGTCGAGCCGACGGGGATGAGACCATCCGCACCATCGACGCGGAATTCGGCGACGCGCATCTTGAGGCCAACCTGCGCCTTCGCGAAAGCTTCGCGCTGCGGCTTGTTGACGTTCTTCTGCCTGGCTTCGCCCGCGCCCAGCTGGACGGCAAAGTAGCCGTCACGGTCGGCGGTGCGGTGCGAGACCACCTGGCAATCTTCCAGCGCCAGGACGGTGACGGGCACGTGGCGGCCGTCCTCCTGGAACAGGCGGGTCATCCCGACTTTCTTAGCGATCACGCCTGAGCGCATGATCCGTTCTCCTTACAGAGGCACTCCGGACCATCCGAAGTGCTTGCTTGGCCCTGGAATTCATGCGTCGCCCCGTCCGGGCCAAAGTGCTTCTCGTGAGAGAAGCGAGACGGGGGACGCTAACCCGGCCGAAACCGGAGGTATCCCTTGTCCGCAGGGCCTTGCGGCCCCGCTCGTCAAATCAAGCGACCCCCGCCTTCGCGGGGGCCACCGGCAAACTCGCTTAGGCGAGTTTGATTTCGACGTTTACGCCGGCGGCGAGGTCGAGCTTCATCAGCGCGTCCACGGTCTGGGCGTTGGGCTGCACGATATCGAGCAGCCGCTTGTAGGTGCGCACTTCGAACTGCTCGCGCGACTTCTTGTCGATGTGCGGGCCGCGAAGCACGGTGAACTTCTCGCAGCGCGTCGGCATGGGAATGGGGCCCCGGATCAGCGCGCCCGTGCGACGGGCGGTTTCCGCGATCTCGCCAGTGGCCTGGTCGAGCACGCGGTGGTCAAACGCCTTCAGGCGAATGCGGATATTCTGAGCTTCCATGTCCCTACCGATGCGAAAGAGCCTGAGCGAGCTGTTGGCGTTTCCGTTGCCAGCCCGCAAAAAAGAAAGGCACGCCCCGCTTCAACCCGGTTTCCCGGAACGGGCGGCCTTCCCTGAATTTCGTTGGACAGGGACGAATCCCCGGCCGGTGGCGCGCCTATACGGACGAGGCCCGCCGGTGGCAACCCCCGATTTGCCGGGAGATCACCGAGAGCTGCCTGGGCCGCGCCGGAACGCGGCAGGAGCTCTCATTAAACGGCAAGGGCCCGCCTCTCCCGCAGGAGAAACGGGCCCCAAACCTGGCGATCAGAAGCTTACTTCGTGATCTTCGAGACGACGCCCGAGCCGACGGTGCGGCCGCCTTCGCGGATCGCGAAGCGCAGGCCTTCGTCCATCGCGATCGGCGCGATCAGCTTGACGCCGATCGTGACGTTGTCGCCCGGCATGACCATCTCGGTGC
>JAEWKG010000266.1 GCA_023386135.1 Pseudomonadota bacterium
ATAGGCAGCTACTACGGCGCGCTCCCCGCGCACGCCGGGCTGTGGCAGGCGGCGGAGGAAACCGCGCACGATGTCGCCGCGCGGCTCGCCATCGTGCCGATGGTGCTCGAAGCGCGCGGGCTCGACGTCACGCCGGCCACGATCGAGCGGGCGCGAATGCACGGCGATACGGTAGGGGCAAGGATCCTCGAACGAATCCTTGACGATGAAATTCGCCACGTCGCGGTGGGCGCCAAGCACTTTAGTGCATACGCCCGAATCCACGGCACGGACGCCGAAAATCTCTGGATTTCGATGGTGCGCAGGCATTTCCGCGGGGGCCTGAAACCTCCGTTCAACGACTCAGCGCGTGTTGCAGCCGGTTTGTCGCTCAGTGCGTGTGCCGCACTTGCTTGTTAAACATTTGCCCGGTTAACCCACAATCCACGAGACGGCGGGGGGTTCCGACCATCTCAAATAAAGTTCGCGCCGGCCGCGGTTAGGCCGGCACGTGGGTTCGCAGCGGTGCCGGGGGGCGCCGTGAAACAAAGGACGGGTATCTTGGTCGCAAGCTTCATTCAGCGCCGGGTCGTAACTGCACTCGCAGCGTTCGGCGCGATGGTTTCGATGGGCGCCGCTCCGGCTCACGCCAACGCCAGCGCCGCCGCGGCCGACATCGCCGCCCCCGTGCGCAGCACCCAGGCTTCCAGCGTTTCGGGTTCGGACGAACAGTTCAAGCAGCTGTTCTCGACCTGGCAATCGCTCGACAACGGCGGCCCGGCGACCCCGACCACCGTTTCCACCCCGGTCGCCCCGACCATGGGCGTGTCGATCCCATCGCGGGCCCCGCTCGCCGCTTCGACCACCACCAGCAGCTACGGCATGCGCGAGCACCCGGTGCTCGGCGGCATGAAGCAGCACAAAGGCATAGATCTCGCCGCTCCGGTCGGCACCCCGGTCTATGCGACCGCCGACGGCACCGTCGAGCGCGCGGACTGGTTCTCGAGCTACGGCCTCTACGTCGCGATCGAGCACGGCGGCGACCTCGAAACCCGCTATGCCCACATGAGCCGCCTGGCGGTTGCCGCCGGCGAACACGTCCACAAGGGCGAGATCATCGGCTACGTCGGGACCACCGGCCGCTCGACCGGCCCGCACCTGCACTACGAAGTCCGCGTCGGCGGCGAAGCGGTCAACCCGATCCCCTACATGGCCGAAACCCGCGCCACCGGCGGAGCGGTTCTCGCCGCCAAGTAAGCACTAGCGAACAAGCCTGCGCAGTCAGGCTCCGGCACTCGGGGAGAGGGTGTCTGGATAAGGGCGATCGGTGGCAAACCGGTCGCCCTTTTCGCTTGCCCGGTTGCGATACGAAACTAGTCTCGCAAGCGGGAGAAAACGATGCATCCGACGACTCACGCGAATACCCGGCCCGATCATCCGGCGATCATCATGGCCGCCAGCGGCAAGGTGATCACCTTCGGCGAGATGGAAGCGGCCGCCAACCGCGTCGCCCAGTTGTTCCGCAGCCGCGGCATCGGCCCCGGCGACACCGTCGGGCTGTGGCTCGAGAACCGGCCCGAGTATCTCGAGATCGCATGGGGCAACCAGCGCGCGGGCACTGTGCTGGTGCCGATCTCGACCCACCTCACCGCTGACGAGGTCGACTACATCCTCAAAGACAGCGGCGCGAAGCTGCTGATCAGCTCCGCCCAATTCGCGCCCCGGCTCGCCGAGCTGCGCGAGCTGGCGCCGCAGGTCGAGCAACTGGTGTTCGACGCCGACGCCGATGCCGCCGCGGCGCTCGCCACGATGCCGGACGAACCGATCGCCGATCAATCGCTCGGCCTTGCGATGCTCTACAGCTCGGGCACGACCGGGCGGCCCAAGGGGATCAAGCCGGTCAGCCCGCCCGATCCCGACCACCTCGCGGTCTCGCCGCTATTGATGCTCGCAGCGCACGCGTTCGGCTGGCCGACCGACGGAAGTGTCGTCTATCTCTCGCCCGGCCCGCTCTACCACGCCGCGCCGTTCCGCTGGACGATGACCGCGCATAGTCTGGGCGGAACCGTCGTCATCATGGAGAAGTTCGACGCCGAGGCCGCGCTGCAGGCGATCGAGAAATACCGCGTCACCGACAGCCAGTGGGTGCCGACGCACTTTGTCCGCATGCTCAAGCTGCCCGAGAATGTGCGGGGCAAGTACGACCTCTCCACCCACCAGCGTGCGATCCACGCCGCCGCGCCGTGCCCGGTCGACGTCAAGCGCGCGATGATCGGCTGGTGGGGGCCGATCCTGCTCGAATACTACGCGGGCTCGGAGGGCAACGGGATGACCTTCGCGACCTCGCAGCAATGGCTCGATCATCCCGGCTCGGTCGGCAAGCCGATCATGGGAGTGCCGCACATCTGCGACGGCGAGGGCAACGAGGTGGCGCTGGGCGAGGAAGGCGTGGTGTTCTTCGAGAACGAGAACCAGTTCGCCTACCACAACGATCCCGAAAAGACCGCCGAGGCGACCCACGCCCGGGGTTGGACGACGCTCGGCGACATCGGCAAGCTGGATGAGGACGGGTTCCTCTACCTGACCGATCGGCGCTCCAACATGATCATCTCGGGCGGGGTCAACATCTATCCGCAGGAGGTCGAGAATCTCCTCATCACTCATCCCAAAGTGACCGACGCCGCGGTGATCGGCGCGCCCGATCCCGACATGGGTGAGCGGGTGGTCGCGGTTGTCCAGCCGGCTGACATGAGCGCGGCGGGCGAAGGCCTTAAGGCCGAGCTGCTCGATTACCTCGGCACCAAGCTCGCGCGGCTGAAGCTGCCGCGCGAGATCGACTTCCGTGCCGAACTCCCGCGCGAGGCCAACGGCAAGCTCTACAAGCGCAAGCTCAAGGACGAGTACCGCCAGCGCGCGACCGAGGAGGCATAGGATATGGCCACTCTAGCCAAAGAGAACGTCGCCCCGGCCGATATGGCCTGGGAGGTGATCGATCCCAAGGCCTACGCCGAGTGGGACCACCTGCTCGACACCTTCGACTGGCTGCGCGAGCACATGCCGGTCGCCCGCATCGAGCGGCCCGAGGCGCTCCACCCGCCATTCTGGCTGGTCACGCGCTACGATGACGTGATGCGCATCTCGAAGGACAACGCGACCTTCCTCAACAACCCGCGCACGGTGGTGTTCAGCACCACCGACGGGATCGAGTTCGCCAAGGCCTATTCGGGCGGCAGCGAGCACATGGTGGCGAGCCTCGTCACCTTCGATGCGCCGATCCACATGAAGTACCGCAAGCTGACCCAGGAATGGTTCATGCCCAAGAACCTGCGGACCATCGAAGGCGAGGTGCGGGGGATCGCCAAGTCGGCGGTCGACCGGCTGCTTGCCGCGGCCGGCGAGAATGGCGGCGTGGTGGACTTCAGCAAGACCGTCGCCGCGCCCTATCCGCTGCACGTGGTGATGCAGATCCTCGGCGTGCCCGAGGAAGACGAGCAGCGCATGCTCATGCTCACCCAGCAGATGTTCGGCGGGCAGGACGAGGACCTGAACCAGTCCGGCATGAAAGACCTGCCACCCGAGGTGGTGCTGCAGATCGTCGCCGGGGCGGTGAAGGACTTCGAAGCCTACTTCGCCAAGCTGACCGCCGAGAAGCGCGCGAATCCGACCGGCGACGTCGCCAGCACGATTGCCAACGCGACCGTCGATGGCGCGCCGCTCAACGACCGCGACATGATGGGCTACTACATCATCGTGGCCGCCGCCGGGCACGACACCACCAGCGCCTCGACCGCCGGCGCAATGCTGGCGCTGGCGCAGGACCCCGAGCAGTGGGCGCGGGTCAAGGCCGACCGGTCCTTGCTCGCCGGCATCGTCGAGGAGGCGATCCGCTGGACCAGCCCGGTGCAGCACTTCATGCGCACCGCCGCCGAGGATACCGAAGTCGGCGGACAAAAGATCGCCAAGGGCGACTGGCTGATGATCAACTACGTCGCCGCCAATCACGACCCCGCGCAGTTCGATAACCCGCGCAAATTCGACGCGGCCCGCAGCCCCAACCGCCACCTCGCGTTCGGGGCCGGGGCGCACCAGTGCCTCGGCCTTCATCTTGCCCGGCTGGAAATGCGCATCCTGTTCGAGGAACTGCTCGACCGGATCGACACCGTCGAGCTGGCGGGTGAAGCGAAGCGATCGAACTCGACCTTCGTCGGCGGATTGAAGACCCTGCCGCTCAAGGTGACCGCCGCTTCATAAACGGCAATTCCGGCACCAACCCCCGCATGGCGCATTTACGGGCCATGCAATCGGGGGCCTTTGCGCGCTGGGCCGCGCCTTTCAGCGTTCGTGCCGGGCTGCCCCGCGCATGAATCACGAGCAACTGGTCTCGGTCGGCCTCATCGGCCTCGCGATGGTCCTCTTCGTATGGGGGCGGTTTCGCTACGATCTCGTCTCGCTGGTGGTGCTGCTGATCGCGGTGCTGCTCGGCGACGTGAAGCCCGACGATGCGTTCACCGGTTTCACCAGCGATGTCGTGATCGTCATCGCCGGCGCGCTGGTGGTGAGCGCGGCGATCAGCCGGTCGGGCGTGATCGAACCTCTTGTGCGCCCACTTGCGGCGCGCTTCTCACACCCGGCGACGCAGGTCCCGGTGCTCGCCGGCGCCACCGCGCTGTTCGCGATGGTGACCAAGAACGTCGGCGCGCTGGCCACGCTGATGCCGGTCGCGATCCGGCTGGGACGGAGCAAGGACAGCAGTCCGTCGGCATTGCTGATGCCGATGGCGTTCATGTCACTGCTCGGCGGACTCGTGACTTTGGTCGGCACCTCGACCAACATCATCGTCAGTCAGGTGCGCGAAGAGCAGCTCGGCAAACCCTTCCAGATGTTCGATTTCGCGCCGGTCGGATTGGGATTGACCGCACTCGGATTGATCGTGGTCAGCTTCGGTTGGCGCTTGATTCCCAAGGACCGCCATCCCCGCGTCGACATGGCCGAGATCACCGCCGAGACGCTCTACATGAGCGAGGCGCGGGTGCCGGACGAATTGCCCGAGGATATCGCCACCGTCGCCGACCTCGCGCTGCCGACCCGCGGCGTGCGCCTCGTCTCGCTGGTCGCCGCCGACGGCAAGACGCGCGCTCCCTTGCCCGATGCCCGCCTCGAACCGGGCGCGCGCCTGGTGCTCGAGGGCGAGGAGCAAGCGCTCGGCCAGTTTTTTGCGGGCACCGTGCTCGAGCATGTGCGCGAGAACGAGGAGGTCGAGCGCGAGGACGTCGCCGAACCCGTGCGCGGTGTCGAAGTGGTCGTCGAAGCCCACTCGCGCGCCTGCGGTCGCAGCGCGCGTACGCTGTTCCTGCAGGATATCTACGGCATCAAGCTGCTCGCCATCGGCCGCGCCGGCGAGCGCATCCGCGACCAGCTCGCCGACGTAAAGCTCAAGGCCGGCGACCTCCTGCTGATCCAGGCGAGCGAACACGTCCTCGCACCCGCGTTGCAGGAACTCGGCCTGCTGCCGCTCGCCGAACGCTCGGTGACGATCGGCGACGCGCGCAAGCGATACCTGCCGATCGCCATCCTCGCGCTCGCGATAATCCTCGTCGCCTGCCAGGTTTTGACCGTCGCGGTCGGCTTCTTCGCCGCTGCGGTCGCGATGGTCGCCACGCGCTCGCTGACTATGCGGGAGGCCTACGCCTCGCTGGAACCGGAGGTGCTGGTGCTGATCGGCGCGCTCACGCCCTTGAGCCACGCGGTACAGGCCAACGGCGGGACCGCGGTGATCGGCCAGGCGCTCGCCGGGCCCCTGGGCGAGCTGTCGCCAATGCTCGTACTCGGCGGGATGATGCTCGCCGCGATGGTCACCGCGCCGTTCCTGCACAACGCCCCGACGGTGCTGGTGCTGGCCCCGATCGGCGTCACTCTGGCGCAGCGGCTCGGCATGTCGCCCGACGCGGTGCTGATGGCGGTGGCGACCGGCGCGGGGAGCGATTTCCTCACCCCCATCGGGCATCAGTGCAACACGCTGGTGCGTGGCCCCGGCGGATACCGGTTCGGCGACTACTGGCGCCTGGGCCTGCCGTTATCGCTGATGGTGCTGTTCGCCGGCACCCCGCTGATCGCATGGGTCTGGGGCCTCTAGGACGCGAGCAGCCGCTCGGCGATCGCGCGCACCTCGCCGCCGATGTCCTCGCGTTCCAGCGCGAGCGCCAGCGTCGCCTCGACGAAGCCGGTCTTGCTGCCGCAATCGAACCGCCGCCCGGCGAAGTTGACTGCGTGGAAGGGCTGGCTGCCGATCATCCGCGCCATCGCGTCGGTGAGCTGAATTTCGCCGCCGGCTCCCTTCTCCTGCGCCTCCAATGTGCGCATGACTTCGGGCTGGAGGATGTAGCGGCCCGAGATGATCTTGTTCGAGGGCGCGGCCTCGAACGCGGGTTTCTCGACCAGACCTGTGACCTCGGTCAGCGTGCCCGAAACCTGCCGGCCCGGTGCGATCACACCGTAGCTCGACACCTCCTCGCGCGGGACCTCGAGGACGCTGATGAGGTTGCCGCCGAGCTCTTCATAGGCGGCGACCATTTGCGCCATGCAGCCGGGCGATCCGTGCATCAGTTCGTCGGGCAGGAAGATCGCGAACGGTTCGTCGCCGATGATGTCGCGCGCGCACCAGATCGCGTGGCCGAGGCCGAGCGGTTCCTGCTGGCGGACGTAGGCGCAGTTGCCGGGGCCGAGCCGGGTGGGGGCGAGCACCGACAGGTCCTTGCCGCGCTCCGCCATCGTCTTTTCGAGTTCGAAGGCGATGTCGAAGTGATCCTCGATCGCGCTCTTGCCGCGGCCGGTGACGAAGATCATCTGCTCGATCCCCGCCTCGCGGGCTTCGTCGACCGCGTACTGGATCAGCGGCCGGTCGACGATCGGCAGCATTTCCTTGGGGATCGCCTTGGTCGCGGGCAGGAAGCGGGTGCCGAGCCCGGCGACGGGAAACACGGCTTTGCGGACGGGTTTGCGGCTCATATGCGGGCGATAGCAGCCGAGGGACCGCGCGCAACCTTGCGGCACGCCCGTTTCGCGCTAGTGCGAGCCGATGGATAAGATCATCGTCGAGGGCGGCAAGCGCCTAAGTGGCACCATCCCGATCTCGGGCGCGAAGAACGCCGCGCTGACGCTGATCCCTTGCGCGCTGCTCACCGACGAGCCGCTCACGCTGCGCAATCTGCCGCGACTGGCCGATATCGATGGCTTCCAGCACCTGATGAACCAGTTCGGGGTCACGACGGTGATCCAGGGTTCGCGGCCGGAGGACTTCGGCCGGGTGATGACGCTGGAGGCGACCCGCATTACCGGCACCGTCGCGCCCTACGATCTGGTGCGCAAGATGCGCGCCTCGATCCTCGTGCTCGGCCCGATGCTCGCGCGGATGGGGCAGGCCAAGGTGTCGCTCCCCGGTGGTTGCGCGATCGGTAACCGCCCGATCGACCTGCACCTGAAAGCGCTCGCTGCGTTCGGGGCGGTGATCGAGATCGCAGCCGGCTATGTCGCCGCGCACGCGCCCGATGGCGGGCTGCCTGGCGGCGAATTCGATTTTCCCGTGGTCTCGGTCGGCGCGACCGAGAATGCGCTGATGGCGGCGGCGCTGGCGAGCGGCACCTGCCGGCTGTTCAACGCCGCGCGCGAGCCCGAGATCGTCGACCTGTGCAACCTGCTGGTCGCGATGGGCGCGCAGATCGAGGGGATCGGCAGCTCGGACCTGACGATCCACGGGGTCAAGCGGCTGCACGGCGCGACTTACAAGGTGATGGCCGACCGGATCGAGGCCGGCTCGTATGCTTGCGCGGCGGCGATCACCGGCGGCGAAGTGCTGCTGCAGGGCGCCAACTTCGAGGAGATGGCCTCGACCATCCACGCGCTGCGCAACATCGGCGTCCACGCGGAGGCCGAACAGGGCGGCGTGCGGGTGTCGGCCGACGGCAAGCTCCAGGCGGTCAACCTGTCGACCGCGCCCTATCCGGGGCTCGCCACCGATATGCAGGCGCAGCTGATGGCGCTGCTGACCGTTGCCGAGGGCACCAGCGTGCTCAACGAGACGATCTTCGAGAACCGCTACATGCACGTGCCCGAACTGAACCGCATGGGCGCGCACATCGAGACCTCGGGCCGGACCGCAATCGTGCACGGGGTTGGCAAGCTAACCGGCGCCGAAGTCATGGCGACCGACCTGCGCGCGTCGATGAGCCTGGTGATCGCCGGCCTCGCCGCCGAAGGACAGACCGAAGTGCGCCGGCTCTATCACCTCGACCGCGGCTACGAGCGGCTGGAAGAAAAGCTCGCGCTGGTCGGCGCCCAGGTGGAGCGGGTGGGCGACGAATAGAGTCGCTTTTGCCGGGATACGACTCCGCATCTGCGGCGTTGAGCAGGCACAAGGAGGCCCCACATGGCACTGCTCAAACTCGCCGCGCTGGGTACGCTCGGCTACGTCGGTTACCAGTACTACCAGAAGAACTTCGCCGGCCACCAGGCCGCCCCGGCGTTTGCCGGCGGCCAGCCATCGAATCGCCACACCAACGTGCGAGACGCCGGTCCTGACGCGATGCGCGACGACACAGCGAAGGATTGGGACAGGGCCGATCAGGCCAGCGACGAAAGCTTCCCCGCCAGCGATCCCCCGGCGACCTATTAAAGGAGCGAGCGGGACTGGATCGCCTCTGACGGGGCGAAGAGGCGGGCGGGATCTTCGGATTCCGCCCGTCTTTCTATGCGCGGCCCGTGTGGGCTTGGCTCACCAGCCACAACCGCACCGCGCCCGCCAGCCCGCACGGGGTGGGCGAGGCGATGCGCTCTTCGTCGATCCGGCCGACCAGGGTGCTGACCGGCACCCCTTCGCGCGCGGCGGCCTCGCGCAGCATGTCCCAGAACAGCGGTTCGAGGCTGATCGAGGTCTTGTGGCCGGCGATCTCGACCGAGCGCTTGACGGGCGGGTGGTAGGGGGCGGGCATTGGACGCCGATTAGCGATGCTTGGATGATGTGTCTGCTGGTGGGTGTGAAGCGGACCTCAATCCAAAGGTCGGACACGACGACGCCTGAGCCACGCGACGAAACCATAGCAGCCAGTCACAATGACAACCGAGATCGATGCTGATGGGACGAGTATCTTCCAAAGATCGCCTTGCTTCATCCCCTCGCCAAATTGAGCAACGCCGATAAGCAGGCCCCAATCGTTTAGTCCCCACACGGAGATGAGCGCTAGGAA